>JARLGT010000066.1 GCA_031292615.1 Coriobacteriia bacterium
AGCGCCGAGCACTGGCCTAGCAGCTCCTCGCAACGACCCGCGTGCTCCCACGGATCAGGGCTCGAACCGGAGTAACCGAGGTCGCACGTCGTCATCCCCCGTCGGAACAAGTCCTGAGCGTCACCGAGCAGCGCCGCCGGGCTTTCCGCTGGCTCCAGCGCAATGTCCGCAGGCCTTGTCCCCGCGACCGCCAGCTCGCGAGCAATCTCCCTTGCCGCCGAGAACAACGCGTCGTACGGATAGGCATCGAACAGGGCGATCGTCCCGTCATCGGAGGCGAGCTGGGCGCGCGCCGCCTTCTCGAAGGCCGCCTCTCGCAGCTGCCCCGTCTCAACGGTGTCGGCCACTGAGAAGAGCGGGTCCACGCCGGCCTCGAACGCGTGACGCCGCAGAAGCCGGCTGCATAGCCCGTGGATCGTGGAGATCCACGCATCGCCCACACACCGCGCGTCCTCCGCTCTATCGGAGGCGCGCAGCGCCAGCCGCACTCGCTCGGCAATCTCGCCGGCCGCTTTATCGGTGAACGTAATCGCCACAAGCTCGTCGACACTGGCTGGCCGCCACCCGTCGACAGCCCCTGGGATGACCGCGTTCACGAAGCGCTGAGTCAGCATTCTCGTCTTGCCAGACCCGGCGCCCGCCGTTACCAGTACCGAGCGGCTCAGGCATTCAGCGGCAACGCGCTGATCTTCGTTCAGCTCGATGCTCATGCGCGCGCCCCCTCGCAGATCACGGATAGCGAGCAGTGGGTGCACGCGCCCTTGACCGCGGGCGTACGCGGTATGCGTCCAGCACGCATGCCTCTGATCGCCTCGGCGACCCGCTCTTCGGTGCTGTCCACGACGGCGTCAAACCCGCCCTCGTCCAAGGCGTCGTCCTCGCACATCCCCACCGGGAGCACGCCGAGCAGATCGTGTCGCCAGAAACCGCGAAGGTGCCCGCTACTCATGGACCGATAGACTGAGCCGCAGACCGGTCTGCCGAGCGCGTGCTGTGCCGCGCAGGCGTAGATGACGGCCTGCACCTTGCCGTCGGCTCCAAGCTTCTGCAGGCCTGTAACTTCCCTCGAGGACTTGTAGTCCGTCACAAACACGCCCTCGGAGCCTGCGTCGATGCGATCGATTCGGCCTCGAAACGGGAACCCGGCGAACGTGAACGGGGGCTCGTCACCAAATCCGAACTCGAAGAGCTCGGGCACGAAGCCGGGGAGCAGCGCAGCGTCCTGACCCACGACATTGCGTGCCCAAGCGACCGCTCGGGCCAGCCGCATCTCCTCTGACAGACTCTGCGCCGTAGTCGCTCGACCCGCCTGTGCCGCAACTTCGTCGAATAGGTTCAATGCCTCGCCCAGCCACTCCGGCGCCACCCGCTGGTGCCCCGACTCGGCCCTCAGCCGCCGATAAAAGGCCGCAAGCAGCCCATGCGCATGGGTCCCCAACTCCCGGGCGCCCAACGCCTCGTCGATCTCCTCCGGACGCACGATGCGCTCGTAGAACCACCGATACGGGCACGCGAGATAGGCTTCGATCTCCGTCGCCGAGGACACCGACTCGTTTGCGAGGGCCGACAGCCCTTCTGCGCTGACGACGGCATTCCGTATAGGCACCGACAGTCGCATTCGGTCCGCCCGCGAACGTTCTTGGCGCCTCGAGACAGTAAGTGCGGGCGCCAGTTCCTCGATGTCGGCGCGCGCAAGCCTGAGACACGGCAGCGGGGCGCCTTCCTCATCCCCGGCGGGCACGTCGGAGGGTCGATAGGCATCCAGAACGTCCTCCCAAAGTTCAGAGGCTCTAAGCTCCCTCCCCTCGCTGTCCGCCTCCTGTCGAACCAGGTAGAGCTTTCGCCTGGCGCGCGAAAGCAGCGAGTAGAACTGCAGGCGCACCCGGTCCCCCGCCTCCCCTTCAAGCCGGCGCACCGTTTCGCGCTGTAGCAGTTCCTCCATCGAGTCTTTGGTCCCGAGCGGGAGTTCGTCCTCCGTGAGACCCCCGAGCACCACGACGTCGAATCTACGTGACCCAACACGAGAGAAGTCGCAGACCTGCACGTTCCCCGGCGCTTCACTAGTCGGCTGACTGACCTGAATCGTCGCTGCCAGAGTCAACACGTCCTCGAGGCCCGGCGGTTCGACTGACCCGCGTGCGAGCTGTGCGAGCACTCGATTGAGGGCCTGATGAGCCGCGGAATCCTCCGAATGCGTGATACCGGGAGCCATACCGACCGTCTTCGACGCCGCCGCTGCAAGCATGGCGTCTGACAATTCCTGCCACATCAGGAGCGTGTCGGCTGACAGTGGCTGTGTCGCCACCCGCCGTGCGAGACGCGCGGCGAACTCGCATTCGCCGCCGAGCCGAGCCACACCGTTGAAGAGGACTCGGGAATCACCCGTTCGGCCCTGACGCCATTCTCGGTCGAGCTGGTGAACCGCCTCACTGTGTGCGCCAGAGTACGGACTGGCAATAAATGTCAGGGCTTCGGTCCGACTCCCTCCCCCGCCGGCCAAGGACACGAGCGCACGCCAAGCCCGGCCGAAGCTTGTTGATTGAAAAGGTACGGTAACGTCGAACTCAGCTGAGATACCACGCGACCGCAGCGCAGTGCGAAGCGCGACGATACGCCGGTGGGTATGCGGAAACGCTACTACGATGCGCTCTGCACGGACCCCGCTGCCAAGCTCGTCCGCAACAATGCGGGCGATCATCGCGACTTCCGCCTCTCCTCCTGAGGCGAGCCCGACCACGACGTCCTGGCGGCTTTCCAGCGCCGAGCCGCTCGAATAGAGCCTCCGGCCTAGCACTTGGATCTCCTGATGCGCGGGCGGACCCGCAAGCTCTACGAATGAGGACGCCATCCCGTTGAAGTACTCGATGGCGCCGTCGTTCGCTCGAGTAGGGGCAAACATACGTTCCCATGTGAGTGCGACCGTGACCTCGTTGGTGAGGGACAAGCCGGCAAGCATCTCAACCTCGTGCGCGGCCAGCGAATCGAACCGCATCACACCGAGCGGCCCGCCGATCCTGGGCGCCTGCGCGGCGAGCAGGCCGCCGACCCATCTCTGCTCGATGAGCCCCGCGCTGGCCAACTCGCTCCGGTATCGCGCCAGTAGTCCCTCAATAGCCGATGTCGGCGAACCTCGAAGAGGCGCTCCCCCTTCCTCGGCTGACGAGCCCATGGCCAGTCCTACGAGCAGACGCCTGAACCCGGGGGCGGGGGCGACAACAGCGATCGACTCCTCTACGCCGTCCTTGACAACACGTCGCAGCAACTCTTCGCGCGTAGAATCATCGACGATCCGCCGGCCGTCACCGAACAACGACCAGAGCTCAAGCGTCAATTGGCGCAATGTCACGACCCGAACTCCGAGCGGCGACTTGCCGGAGATCTCGGCCTCAAGACGCCGCACATCGACCAGGTTCGGCACGGCAACAATCGGCGAGGCGCCCGCCGCGGCTGCAGCGAGCGCCTCTTTGAGCACAGCTCCGGTCTTCCCCGCGTTCGCGGTACCGGTGATCAGGCGAAGCGACATCGGGCACTCCTTGGTTCACGTGAAACCATGGTGCCATGCAGGTCTGACATCAAGCCTGCGCTTGGGTATAGCGCTGGACGCCCTCTCTGATCTCTCGAACTTTGCGCCACGCCACCTCTTCATCTCTGCCTAGGTAGTGCTCGACGCGCCCGCCTAACAGCTCGGCGGCGTTCTCGGCCTGCTCGGCAATACTCCGGGCCACGTCAGCGGCCCTCAGGGCCTCGTTGGCCAAGCGTTCACGTGTCTTCTGACCACTGGTAGGCGCAATCAAGAGCCCCGCGAGGAAGCCGCCAACCGCGCCGACGATGATGCCGATGGCAAGATATTCCAGATTTCGTCTCATTCGGCTGTCTCCTCCCCGGAATCAGAGCCCTCCACCTGAGTCAGTAGAGCGAATATGCGCTCGAGGTCATCCTCGCTCTGGAATTCAATCTCGATCTTGCCTTTGTCCTTCGCAAGCTTCACGCGCACATTCGTGCCGAGGAATCGCCGAAGCTTGCGCGCCACCGTTTTGAAAGACTTGGGCGTAATCGGTCGTGGCGCGCGCTCAGTTTGGCCGGCGGCGTAGAGCCGGGCCAGATTCTCCGCATCACGAACTGATAGACCCTCGTCAACAATCTTCTGCGCGAGCTTCAGTCTAATCGGCTCGTCCGAAACGGACAGAACGGCCCTGGCGTGCCCGGCAGTCATCTTGTTGTCGTAGACCAGCTCTTGAACCTCATCCGGGAGGTCCAGCAGGCGTAGCGCGTTCGTGATTGCCGAGCGAGACTTCGAGACCTTTTCGGCAAGTTCTGCTTGGGTCATCCGGTATTCAGTCAACAGTCGGCGGTAACCCCGGGCTTCTTCAATCGAGTTCAAGTCCTGGCGTTGCAGGTTCTCGATAAGAGCAATCTCAAGGGACTCCGTCTCGTTCTTCGAGAGAACCCGCACTGGGACCCTCTCTAGCCCAGCAAGACGTGCGGCTCGCCAACGGCGCTCCCCGGCGATTATCTGATAACCCTCTCCGAGCGGCCTAACAATAATCGCTTGCAACAACCCGACTTTGGCAATCGAATCCGACAGCTCCTGGATCCCCTCTTCGCTAATATCCGTTCTGGGCTGCCCGGGGTTGGGGGTGATCATATCAATCGCCAACTCGTGCAGCTCACCATTCGTCTGCGATTCCTGCGACGCGCTCGGTATTAGAGCCGAAAGCCCGCGGCCGAGCCCTCTTCTAGACACGATCGATCACTTCCTTCGCCAGATTCTGGTAGGCCTCGGCTCCTTTGCCGGTCGGGTCGTAGAGCGTGACGGGCTTCCCAAAGCTCGGAGCCTCTGAAAGCCTGACCGTGCGAGGGATCAGCGTGCGGAATACCTTGTCACCGAAGAAGTCGCGCACCTCATCAACGACCTGCTGCGCAAGACGGGTTCGCGAGTCGTACATAGTCATGACCACACCGAACACTTCGAGCTCAGGATTCAGGTGGGTCTTCACCAGTCGCACGCTGTCCAACAGCTTCGAAAGGCCCTCCAAGGCGTAGTACTCGCACTGGATCGGGATGAGGAGGCCGTCTGCAGCCGTCAGCGCGTTGATGGTCAGTAGGCCAAGCGACGGCGGGCAATCGATGATCACAAAGTCGAAGTCGTCGCGCACGCCATCGAGGATTGTTTTGAGCTTGGTCTCGCGACTGAAAGCGGAGACTAGCTCGATTTCGGCGCCAGCAAGCTGGATTGTTGCCGGCACGACGAACACACCGTCGATTTCCACCGGCTCGATGATTGAGGCGATGTCCGTATCCCCGAGGAGCGCGTTGTAGATACAGAACTCGCGCTGGTTCTTGTTCAACCCAAAGCCCGATGTCGCGTTGCCCTGTGGATCAAGGTCCACCAGCAGGGTCTTTTGCCCGGCTTGGCCAAGGGTTGCGGCGAGATTCACTGAAGTCGTGCTCTTGCCGACACCGCCCTTTTGATTCACAACGGCAAGCACCATCGCGCTCGAGCTGGAGTTCCCACTGGCCGAAGAGTCCAACGTCGCCTCTCCCTGAGATCGTAGACGTGCTTGCTATGCGCTCAGCAGTATAGGTGAAACAGCGCCGGCAGGGGAGTCATGCCAGCGGTGAGTTCTGAGCGAGCCCCGTCCGCCGCGGCAAGTCGATGCTCGAGCTGTGCGTCTTGCGATACACCACAATGGTCCGAGCCTCCCCGCCACCAGGCAGTCGAAGCTGTCTTCGCGCCGACTCCTCAAGACCGACAAGCTTCGCAGCCTTGGACCCCGATCTGAACTCTGACTCAGCGGGCGTGCCCTTAAGCGCAATGAGTGTGCCGCCATCCAACAACAACGGTGCGGCGAGTTCGACCAGGGAGGGGAGGGGAGCAACGGCCCGGGCAACCACTGCCGCGAATCTCGCCTTGCCAGAAGCACCGATTTCTTCAGCTCGCTCTGCGCGGACTTCGATGGTCGTCCCGGGCGACGGCAGCGACTGAAGAACCGAAGCGACTGCTGCGACCTTCTTGGCCACAGAGTCCAAGAGGACGCCTGACCGCCCCGAAACCGTTGCGAGGGGGATTCCCGGAAGCCCGCCGCCGGACCCGATGTCGAGCAAGGAACCAATCGGGGCGTCGGCCAGCTCGGGCAGTGACGCCAACGAGTCCACCAGATGCAGCCGAACAGCTACCTCGGGGTCGGTAATGCTCGTAAGATTGATTCGCTTGTTTGCCTCAAGAAGCAAGAGAAGATACTGAAGTAGCCAGTCTTGGTGCTCCGCACCAACCCGGAGTCCCAGTTCAATCAGCTCATGGGCAAAGGTCCGATCGAGTCCGACAGGTACAGGTACAGGTACAGGATGTTTCACGTGAAACCTCTCCTTGAACGCATTGTGGTTGATTCTAACATCGACGCCTGCGTCCGGAACCCTCAGCCAGTTCAGCCGCGCCAGCTCCAGAAGGTTTCACGTGAAACATCGGGTGGCCACGCTCGCCGATTCGTTAATCCCGGGCTCGGCGCGAAGTTCCTCTGGGTCGCATTGTAGATGTGTGGCCACAGGTGGGCCGACTTGTCGGGGGTGAACCGTGCCGGTCGGGACGAAGCCGCGTTGCCGCATCGCTAGCTGTTGAACGCGCGTCACGACAAGCCTAATCGGTTGTGACCGAGCCTAGGCCCGATAGGCCGCGCCGTGAACTTCTCGCCCATCAGTAGGCGGGTCGCATCCCGCCTCCGCACCCGAGCGGTGCTGACCTGCCTGACGAGTTCGTCTGGGCGGGGCGAGTGACAGGAATCCGCGCCGCTCGGGATGTTGGCGGCCCTTGCGCAGAGTTCGCAACCGCTTGGTCGTGGCAGCATGTCCAAGAAGCGGCATCGTGGATACCCTGACGAACAGAGGAGGGCGCCTGGTTCGGCGCCCTCCTCTTGCATCCAATGAGCTGCCTTGACTACTTGGGGGAGATAACCACCATGCGGAAAGGATCTTCGCCCTCGCTTGCCGTCGAGATTCTGCGATCGTCGCGGAGCGCGACGTGTACTACGCGACGCTCGTAAGCGGTCATCGGGCGAAGCCGAACTGGGATATGCTGCCGGGAAGCCCTGTCGGCCGCGCGGAGAGCAATGTCCTCAATCTTCTGTCGGCGCCGATGACGGTACCCCTCGACATCGACGACGACCGGATACCGGAAACCCAATTGGCGGTTGGTGATTGCCGAAACCAGCGCCTGCAATGCATCCAAGGTGCGTCCGTGTCGCCCGATCAGGAGAGCCAGGTCTCCACCGACAACATCAAGGATGATCTCGCCTTCGTCGCCTTCATACTCTTCGATGCTGCTTCCTTCGATGCCGAAGAGGCTCAGGACGGTCTGCAAAGCAGTCACAGCGGTATCTGCGACCTTGTCCAGATCCTCGTCGCTCAACTCTTCAGTGGAATCCGTACGCAACTCGACGGGCATGGGCGATTCGGCGGCCCCCTCATCGGCGGCTTCTGCAGACGCCGCCTCCAGCGACGCGAGGTACGAGCGCTTCAGCCAGACCCTCACCTTGGCTTCGCGGTCGGCGCCAAGTCCGAAAACCTTGTGCCCCGGCTCGGCTAGAACTTCGTACTCCACGGCATCCTGCTGAACACCAAGCTCTTCTAGAGCAGCGTCCACAGCCTCGGCGACGCTTGCCGCCACTTTCACGCACTCCGTCAGCATTCGATCACGCTCCATTCAAGAAACGCCCTGGGCGTTGTGCTAGCTCTTGTTCGATTTCTTGTTGGAAGGCTTCTTCTCGGCGACAGCGGCCTCAGCCTGGGGCGAAGCGCTTGCCTTCTTCTTCTTGCCTGGTGTCGGAGCTGGCTCGAGCGCGGCCAGTTCCCGCTTCGTCACAGTCATGGTGATCTGCTGCTGCGCGAGACCCCAAATGCTGGAGATGTCCCAATAGAGGAGAACACCGGCAGGGGAGACCCAGCCGAAGTACAGCATGAAGATGGCCATGAAGCCACCGATCTGCTTCTGCTGCTTGTCGCCTGGCATCAAGGCTTGTGGGAGCCAGACGCTGACCCCGAAGAGGATGACAAGGAGAATGTAGGGGATCGCCGCCACGTAGTTGTGCGTGTTCCAAATCATCTGCGGCGTTTTGGCAACGTTTGGAATAATATGGTAGAACGTGCCGATCTCGTGGTGGGCCTCAAGGTACTTAAGCATGAACGCGGGCTCGCGGGTGCCCAGAACGCCGTATAGCGCGAAAAGCACTGGCATCTGGAGCAGCAACGGAAGACATCCGCCGAACGGGTTTACTTTGTTCTCCGAGTAGAACTTGAGGGTCTCCTCTTGGAGCTTCTCTTTGTCATCCTTGTACTTCTCTTGAAGTTCTTTGATCTTGGGCTGGATTCGCTGAAGCTCGACCATGGACTTAGTCTGCTTCCAGGTCAGCGGCGTCAGCACGAGACGAAGCGCGACGGTGAGCAGTATGATCGCCATGCCCCAGTCGCCAGTAATCCCCTTCAAGTACAGAAGCGCGTAAAAGATCAACTGTTGGAATTGATTCCACCAGTACCAGTTCACAGAACTCCTCCTAAGTAGCCTTTGAACGCCCCCTAGGGGACGGGATCATATCCGCCGGGATTCCAGGGGTGGCATCTGCCGATTCGCTTCACGGCTAGCCAACCCCCCTTAATGACTCCGTAGCGTTCGATAGATGTTAGCGCATATGCCGAGCACGTCGGCGTAAACCTGCAAGAAGGCGGGAATGCCGGCGAGATGAACCTTCGATACCCGATGATGAGCAGCATCGCTACTTGCCGAGGCAACGCCACGGCGCGCGCCCACAATGTCTTCACGCCACACCCGCTCTGGCTAGCACGCGGCTTAGGGCGTCGTCGAGCTGATCGGCAGTCGCGGTAGGCGTGCCCTCGCGGGCAATGAGGACGACGTCCCACCCGGACCACGGCCCGCGAGCTCGCCGAACCGCCTCGCGCAAGACACGGCGACACCGATTCCTAAGAACGGCGCCGCCGAGTCTTTTCCCTGCGATAAACGCGACGCGGCCGTTATGGCCGCGTCCTTCAGGCGTCTGTGCTGCTAGCACTATGAGTAGAGGATGGGCCGCTCGTTTGGCTCCGCGAAAGATCCGGTCGATCTCTCGCGAGGACTTTATCGTGCCCATGTCCCCACATCCTGTTCCTGGCCCCTGAGGGCTAGGCGCTCAGGACCTTGCGGCCCTTGCGACGACGACGAGCAAGAATGGCGCGCCCGCCGCGGGTAGCCATGCGAGCACGGAAGCCGTGCGTCTTCGCACGCTTCCGAACATTAGGCTGGTATGTACGCTTCACAGTTGTTCCTCCTTGATGCGCGCCGGATTCGGCGCAAAGCCCGACGAGTATATGCGTGCTGTTCGGCCCGTGTCAAACGTCCAACGAGATCTGCTGTGGCACGGCTCACCAAGATGAGTTGTTCAGGTATCGACGCGTCGAACACGCGTTCCATCCCGATGTCTACGCAGGTCAGAGGCTTGTTCCGCTTGGCGCGAAAACTGGCATCCAATCTGTGGATACTGTGGAAAACGCAGGACTCACGCTTGTGGAACCTGTGGATAACTTCGCGGATACCGTTGTTCGCCTCTGGTCAGCTTGCTATAGTCGGCGGCACCCGCGGGACCGCTCGGAGTGACTCCCGTGGCCTTGATATCTGCCATTCGGCACCGAATATCTGCCGTTCATCGCCTCAGGAACCCGGGGCGCGGCTTGTGGCAATCGGTAAGGTGCGGCGACCCTGAAGGGGCCCGCCCCTGGAGTCCACCTTTCCACAATGCGCTCCTCTCGGGCTCACATTTCCACAACCCTCCGGAAAGCTCGCCCAACAAACGCCGACCCGGAGCAGCCATCTTACGTTTGGGGGCACATCACCGGAAAGGCACTTTCCCCAGATGTGGAAAGTTCTGTGGATAAACGTGAAAAGGCCACTTGGGGCCCGTGAACGGCTTGCTGATTCGATGAAAGAGTGCAGGTAGATACGGGTGTCAGCAGGTGTTTCGGCTTTGGGGGTTCTAGTGCAGCCTGTGGATGAAGTTGTGGACGAGTCCGTACAATTGGAAAGTCGGGGGAGATGAAATCGTTTTATTCCACGGCCGTCGTGGTGCCCGTTGCCTCGACAACCGGCGTTGACGTACCAGCTGGTCCTCCGGTCCAAACGGTATCTCATATACGTACGCGCGCGAGGATCGCCGTCTACGACGCCCTTTCCGCGGCGCCGCGTATTGTTGACGTTGAGCCGGCTCCAGTCGGCGAGTTCATCGAGGCACTCTCGGCTCGCGTTCACGAGCTCTCGCGCTCTGAGGGCGGGTCGATTCCGTACACGGTGATTCGGGAGGTCGCTGAGAACTTCATCCACGCGGATTTTGCCGAACCTGTCGTGTCGATCCTCGACGCTGGTTCCACGATTCGCTTCGCCGACCAGGGACCCGGCATCGCCGACAAGGACCGCGCACTCCTTCCTGGATTCACGACTGCGGCTGGCGAGTTGAAGCGCTACATTCGCGGCGTGGGTTCGGGACTTCCGATCGTACGTGACTTCTTGGTTCACTCGGGCGGGTCTCTGGCAATCGAGGACAACCTCGGCGTGGGTTCCGTAGTCACGATCCATGCAGGACGCACTCCTCACAACGACGCCACCGCACAGCGGCCGGTTCCTATCTATGCACGCGAGGGCGTGTCGGTGTCTGGTGACGCGCGACAGGCGTCGTTTGAGGCCGCAGCGATAGAACCGCAAGAGGCTCCGGTGGCGCGACCGCGCCTCTCCGCTCGACAGAAGAACGTGCTGGCGCTGGTGCTTGAGTCCGGCCTCGCAGGCCCAAGTCTCGTCTCCAAGGAGTTGGGTGTCGGTATCTCTACCGCCTACCGCGACTTGGCCATGCTTGAAGAGGTGGGCTTGATAGCCTCTGAGGCGGGAAAGCGCAC
>JARLGT010000067.1 GCA_031292615.1 Coriobacteriia bacterium
CGTTTCACGAGCACTTTGCTTGGGTGTTGCGATAACTAACCGGGTGCAACTCCCCGGTAACATACGGTGCGTATTGACGGCCGCGGCCGCGCTGTTCTAGGCGCGGAACGGACCTCAGGCGTGAAGAGGTGCCAGGCGCGACGCTCGCCGGAGGGATGCGCGTTCACTAGTGCTTTCGTGTGTGTAGCGCGAGTGCAACCACTTGCCGAGATACGAGCAAGACAATCCCCTTGTTGAGGCTTCCTCTCGGGCTGGGACTGGTGCCAAGAAAGGACGCGGTCATGTTCGGACGATTCGTGCTCCTGGCGTTGGGAATCGCCGCGGTGGCGTGCGCTCCGGGAAGCGCGATACCGAGTCGGTACGGTGCCGGGTTCGCGGCTGCCGGCCAGACCCACGTTGCGAGCAGCGCGCCCGAGATCCAGTCGGGCGGCGAGGTCATCGGCGTGGCGGGTCTGAAGCGTTCGCTACGCTTCGCCGACCTCTCTCCGGGGTGGTCCCAGACTGAGACCTATTCCGTGGAGAACACGGGCAATGCGTCGCTCCAGCTGGTCGTTTCCGGCGCCAACTTCGCGGATCGCGGAGGCGAGTTCACGTGGGCCGAGGCCGCCGTGGACCCAACAAACGCCGGAGATCTGGGTGATCACGTTCGAGTCACGGCGACGATCAACGGGGCGGAGGCATACGACGGCCCGTTGGAGGGACTCGTCGCTTGGGGTTCGACCGATCTCGGCGTCGTCCCCGCAGGGCAGACGCGAGCGGTGAGTCTACGCTTCTCGGTCGATCCCGGAACCGGAGCAGAGATCCAAGGTGACGAGGCGACCTTCGACCTGAGGTTCTCGCTGCGGCGCCGAGGCATCGCCCTCGCGAGCAACAGGCTTGCCACGGAGTAAGCGAACCGGGCCGTCGCTCCTATGACGGCCGGCGGCTTCGACTCGCGGCGTGCGCTGCGGCGAGGCTGCTACTACGCGCAGTCAACGGCCAGCAACGCGGCGCGTGGCATCAACGCTTCCCAGTTGGTTCCGACGCCGCGGAGCAGCTTGCCGAGCTCCTCGGCGCGTACGGGTTGGCTGAAGAGGAAGCCTTGGATGACGTGGCATCCTCGCTCCTGCAGGAATCGCAACTGGCTCTCGTTCTCGACGCCCTCGGCGACCATGTCAAGGCCGAGCTCTCGGCTGAGCTCAATCAGCATCGAGGCGATCGCCGCGCTCTGCGAGTCGACTTCGACGTCGCGCATGAAGTCCTGCGCGAGTTTGAGCGTCTGAATCGGGAAGTGCTTGAGGTAGCTCATCGAGGAGTAGCCCGTGCCGAAGTCGTCGATAGCCACTCGCACGCCCATGTCTCGGAACAGCTCCAGAATCGCGAGGATCTGGTCGACGTTGTACATCGCGATCGTCTCGGTGATCTCGAGTTCCAGCAGCGTCGCCTCGAGGCCTGATGCCTCCAGCACGTGCGCCACGTTCTCGACGATATTGCACTGGATGAACTCGCGCGCCGAGAGGTTGACCGCGACGCGGCCGAACTCGAGGCCCTCGTCGAGCCACGCGCGCGCCTGGTTGCACGCCGTGCGCAGAACCCACTGGCCGATCTCGGCGATCAGGCCGACCTGTTCGGCGAGCTCGAGGAACTCACCGGGGGAAAGCACGCCCCGAACCGGGTGATTCCAGCGCAGCAACGCCTCGACACCGACGAAGCTGCCATCGCGTGCGTCGACCTGAGGCTGGTAATAGACCTCGAATTCGTCGTGGTCGATCGCGTGGCGCAGAGCTCCCTCGAGTTCGAGCCGCGCCGCCGCAGACTCGTGCATGTCGGGCGTGTACATGCGATAGATGTTGTGGCCGGACTCCTTGGCCCGATACATCGCCGCATCGGCATTGCCGATCAGCTGCGTCTCGGTTTCGCCGTCCTCGGGGTACGTCGCGATTCCGATGCTCGCGCTGAGGCGAAGGCGATGGCCGTCGACCCGGAAGCCCTCGCTGATGGAGTCGAGAATCCGCTGGGCGATGTCGGTGGCGTCCTCGCGGCTTGCCACCCGAGCAATCAGCGTGAACTCGTCGCCGCCCTGACGCGCGATGGTGTCCTCGTCGCGAAGTAAGCTTCGCAGTCGCGCGCCAACGGCCTTCAGGGCGCCGTCTCCAACACCGTGACCGAGCGTGTCGTTGATCTCCTTGAACTCGTCGAGGTCGACGAAGATGACCGCTACCGTCTCGCCGGTGCGGCGCGCATTGGAAAGCGCGCTGCCGAGTCGGTCGAGGAACAGCGCCCGGTTGGGAAGGTCGGTAAGCGGGTCGTAGAAGGCCATGCGATGCACCGTCGTGCGTGCCATCCGAAGAGAGGTGGTGTCGCGGCTAGATTCGACCACCGACTGCACCTTGCCGTCTGAGTCGAGCACCGGATAGAAGACCTGCTCGAGCCAGCGGTGATGGCCGCAGACTTCTTCGGCCACGGTACGCTCGGCAACTTGGCCGGTCTGAAAGACGCTGTCTACGGGGCAGTTGCGGCATGGCTCGTCGCGGTCGAAGAGAAGCGTGTAGCATGCGGTGCCGACGAAATCGGCCGCGACTCGGCCAGCGAGGGCTTCTGCCTGGCCGTTGCCGTACAGAACGCACAGATCGTTGCTGACCGTGAGAATGGCGTCGGGGCTGCGCTCGTACATCTGCTGGATCCGTGTTTGCTCGCCGTGCAACATCTGCTCGGCGCGGCGGCGGTGCCCATAAAGGGTCTGGGCGAGAAGGGTGGTAAGCAAAACGCCGACGATGGCCGACAGTCGAATGACGGCGTGAGGCGCGTCGGGCGCGAGCAGTTGCGAGGTGAATGTCGTCGAATGCATCAGAGCATCGACCCAAGAGAGTCCAGCCCAAACGGCTACCGAGACAATCACTCCTGCGAGTCCCATGAGAGCGAGCTCGTCGGCTAGCGACAAAGGGTAGGTCTTCGTGCGAGTCATACTTTGCTCCCCAAGCCTGGCGATGCGGTGCAGGAGAGTTATCGGCGTTCAGTTGGCAACACTTGACAGGCGCGGCTTCGGCGTCGTCCCGGAGTGCTCCAAACAGTGTTTCAGCGCAATCATTTCCTGCTAGACTGTGCCACGCCCCCATCGTCTAGTGGCCAAGGACGCCGGCCCCTCAGGTCGGAAACCGAGATTCGAATTCTCGTGGGGGCACCATGCGACGGATACGTCTGCACTACGGGCGATTAACTCAGCGGGAGAGTGCTTCCTTTACACGGAAGAGGTCGGGGGTTCGAATCCCTCATCGCCCACCACAAAACCGCAGGTCAGAGGCATAATCGGGACTTGCCATCAGTGGCGCCGTACACCCGCGAAATGGCCGAATGTAGCAACGCGTGTAGC
>JARLGT010000068.1 GCA_031292615.1 Coriobacteriia bacterium
AAAGGGCCGCCACTGGCGGCCCTTTCGAGTATGTCTGAGCACGGGCGCCCCTCGGGAAGCCTGCGCGCGGGACGATAGACTAGCGGGAGCGGGCGGGCTCCTTCGGGTCGTCATAGTCCACGCCGACATCGGCGAGCACCTTCGTCACGCCCTTTTCGCCGCTCTCGATGCAGTTGGGCAGCCCGACGCCTCGAAACGCCCCACCCGCAAGCGCCAGACCTGCGATCGTCTTCTCGCGCTCCTCGATGAAGTCGACTCGGTCGAGATGGCCCATCGTGTACTGCGGCATTCCGCCATCCCAGCGGAAGAAGCGCGACCACAGCGGCTTGGCCGCCGGATTGATGCCTAGGATGGCGCGCAACTCCTTCTCGACGACCGGGAGCAACTCCTCGTCGGACTGCTCCATGATCGCCTGGTTGTTCGGCCCACCCACGAAGGCGCGTAGCAGCACTTTGCCCTTGGGCGCACGCCCCGGCCACTTGGTCGACGAGTATGTGACCGCGAGAAGCGCGCTGCGCTCCAACGCCGGACATAGAACGCCGAACGCGTTCAGGTCGATCCCGATCTCGTTCTCGTTCCAGGCAAACGAGACCGTCGCCGAGGAGTTCGACGGAATCTCGGCCAGCTTGTCGGCTATGTCTGAGTCGATGGCGCGCACAAGCGACTCGGCGGCCCACGACTCTGTCGCCAGAATAACCGCGTCGCCTGCCTCCGTCGTGCCGTCGCCAAGAGTGGCGGTCCAGACGCCGTCCTCGGACTTGCTGATGCTCTTGACCTCCACGCCCGTGCGAATCTTTTCGCGACCGGCGAAGTCCGCCATTGCCTCGGTGAACTCGTGCATGCCCCCGGTAAACGCCGTGAAGAACGTCCGCGGATTATTGGGATCGGGCGGATGTTTCTTCTTCATCTCCTCGGCCATGCGGCGCTGGGCCAGGAAGCCGGTGATCATGTTGCCGTACTTCTGCTCCATCTCGAGCAGGTTGGGAAACGTCGCCGCGAGCGACATCTGCCCGGGGTCGGAGCCGTGCACGCCGCCGACGAGCGGCTCGGCGAGGCGATCGAGAATCTCTCGGCCCATCCGTCGGACGATGAAGTGCTCGAGCGTCTCGTCGTTGAACTCGCCCGGAGCGAGCTTCTTCTTGGGGATGAAGAGGTCCATGCCCGCACGGAACTTGCCCGGCCAAGAGAACAGGCCCGTCGTGGCGAAGGGCAAGAACTTGGTTGGTGCGAACTGCATCACGCCATCCGGCATCGGATAGAGCTTGCCGTTCTTGAGGATGAGCGTCAGCTTGCGCGACTCATCGGCAGGCATCTTGTCGCCGTCGATGCCACACAGCTTGGCGATGCGGTGCATGGCTGGCTTCATCGTGAGGAAGCTGTCAGGGCCACCGTCGACGATCCAGTGCCCGTACTCGTCGTTCACCAGCTCGCCGGCGATCTTGCCGCCTACGCGCGAATCGCGTTCCAGCAACACGAAGTCGACGTCGTTGCCGGCCTCTGCGGCTCGTCGGACCTTCATCGCCGCCCCAAGGCCCGCAACGCCGCCACCTATGATGATGACCTTCTTCATGTGCTTCCTTCACCTCGTAGTCGCCCTCGCGGATTCGCGCTCGAGTGTGCACAGCGTCGCGCTAGGCGACGCGGATCTACTCCCGCAATCAGTAGAGCCTCTTGGGTTGCTCGGCGTCTTCCTCAAGCGCGATACCCCACTCACCCAGCACCTTGGTCACGGCCTTCTCGCCAGAGTCAAGGCAGTTCGGCACGCCCACGCCGCGGTAACCGCCACCGGCCAGCGCGAAGCCGGGAATCTCGGCGGCACGTGCCTCCAGTTCGTCGACTCGATCCAAGTGTCCCAACGTGTACTGCGGCATGCCACCCTCCCACCGATATACGCGCGCAAACAGCGGCTTCGCGTTAACGTTGACGCCCAGCAGCTTGATGAACGCCTGGCGCGCGATCTCGATGAGTTCCTCGTCGCTCTTCTTGATGATCTCCTGGTCGCGCGGGCCGCCGACGAATCCCCGCATCAGCACGCGGCCCTTCGGCGCCCGGTCGGGCCACTTCGACGACATCAGCGAGATGCCGGTCACCGGCTCGTGCTCGACGGCGGGCGACAGAATTCCATGCCACTTCTTGTCGAACGGGCAGTCGGCCTCATCGAGTCCCATGAGAATGGTCGCCGAGGACGAGCACGGAATGGTGGCGAGCAGGTCGGCCGTGGGGGCGTCAAAGCCGCGCACGAGCGGCTCGGCGGCCCAAACCTCGGTCGCAAGCACGACGGCGTCGCCCTCGAGCACCGAGCCATCGGTGAGCAGAACGCGCCACGTGTCCCCCACGTGCTCGATGCGCGCAGCGCCAACGCCCGTCCGGATGTTCTCGCGCCCCGCTGCGTCGGCCATCTTGTCGGTGAGGTATTGCAGCCCGAGCAGGAACGAACTGAAGAACGTCCGGCGCTTGGCGCCGGGCTTGGGTGGATACTTCTTCTTCATCTCCTCGACCATCTTGCGCTGGGCGAGGAAGCCCTTCACGAGCGAGCCGTACTTCTGCTCCATCTCGAGCAGGCTAGGGTACGTGGCCGCAAGCGACATCTCGGCGGGATCTGAGCCGTTGACTCCGCCCACGAGCGGCTCCGCCAGCCGGTCGAGACTCTCGCGGCCGAGGCGACGCACCACGAAGCTCTCGACAGACTCGTCGTGCTGCTGTGCCGTCTCGCCGGGGGCCCACTTGGTCTGCACGGGCATGACGAGGTCGAGCGCCATGCGGAACTTCGCCGGCCACGAGTACAGCTTGGTCGTGGCCATCGGTACGATCTTTGTGGGCGCGAACAACATGATGCCGTCGGGCATCTCGACGAGCTGCCCGCCTTTGACGATGAACGTCTTCTTGTTCTCCTCGAGCGTTGGCGTCTCGTCGTCGAAGATGCCGAGCAGCTTGGCGACCCGATGGACGGCCGGCTTGTCGGTGAGGAAGGAGTCGCTGCCCCCGTCGACCACGAACGTACCGCGACCGTCGGGGTCTTCAACGATATCGGTTGCGAGCTTGCCGCCCAGACGCAAGTCCTTCTCAACCAGCGTGAAGGCCACCTCATGGCCGGCCTCGGCCGCACGGCGGATCTTGTAGGCCGCGCCGAGACCGGCGATTCCGCCGCCGATGATGATGACGTGCTTCACAGGCGATGCTCCTTCGTCACGTTGCACCAACTCGTCGCGAACGCCGAGCCTTGGAGGACACAGTGATACTGCTTGCCCTAGACGAGCGCGGCCACCGAGTCGGCGAGTACGTCCAAAAGGGCGTCGTCGACGTTGGGTACGGCAGCTCGTACAAACGGGATTCCAAGCTCGGCTGCGCGCTTCTTAACTACGATGTCGAGGTCCCAGAGGGTCTCCATATGATCGGTCATGAATCCGATCGGACACACGACGACTCCCGGTTCATCGAGCTTGGCCGCCCCCTCGAGCAAGACGTCCAGCTCCGGGCCGAGCCATGCGCCCGGCCTAGCGCCTTTCGACTGGTAGACGAGGTACCAAGGATGCGGGCCGTCGTCGCTGCCCAGCGTAGCGAACTGCTCGCCGAATCGCGCGCCCGCATCGGCGGACGGGGCAGCAAGCCCCAAGAGTCGCGCGACGTTGCGAGCGGTGGTCTCGATGCCGCTCACATACGGATCGTCGGCGACGAGGTCGGAAAGCGGCAGGCTGTGCGCCGAGAACGCCACGACGGCTGCACCCGGCAGCTGCGCGAGCGCCTCGGTGACGCTGCGCGCGAAGAACTCGGCATACGCAGCGTGAACGGCAGCCAGAGGCGCCTCCACGAGGTGCACGCAGGGGTGCTCGGCGAGTACCGGCGCGATTGCCTTGCGGTACGCGCCCGTAGCGATCTCGGACTCGAACGCCGAGAGCGAGAGAGCCACGATGCGGTCGCAGCCCAAAGCCACCAGTTCGGCGACGGTATCGGCGATGTAGGGCTCCCAATAGCGCATGCCCACGCGCACGGGCACGTCGTAGCCGTGAGCGGTGAGCCGCACTTCGAGCGCCACGGCGATGCTGTCCGCGATTTCGAGAAGCGGCGAGCCGCCCCCGATCGCTTCATAGTGCGACTCGATACGGGCCAAGAGCTCCGGTGACGGGACTCGTCCCATCAGGTTCAGCATAAACGGGCCAACGTCTGCGACCGTCTTCGGCCCGCCGTAGCCCTGCAACAGAACGCCGGTGCGTGCCATGGAGGTTCTACGCCCCCGCGCCGGCGCGGATGCGCTCGGAGTGCTCGTGCACGAAGCGGATCATCGTGCGCGCCTTCTCGGGATCGCTGGTCTTGTGGATGCCGTGGCCGAGGTTGAAGATGTGGCCCGGACGCGTACCGACGGCTTCGAGGATCTCGACAACCATCTCCTCGAGCTGCTCGTCGGGCGCGAAGAGCGCGACCGGATCGATGTTGCCTTGGATGCCGAACTTCGGGTCGATCTGCTCGACGGCCTTCTTCATGTCCAGACGCCAGTCCACGCCGATGATGTCGCCGCCAGCCTTCTGGGCCAGGTCAAGCATCGAGGTGCCGCCATTGGGGAAGTAGATGACCGGCACTCCGCCGACAGGAACGACCTTGTCGCCGTGTGCCTTGACGGCGGCCAATACGCGCTGCGTCTGCGGAAGCACGTATCGCTCGTAGTCACGCGGAGCAACGTAGCCTACCCAGCTGTCGAACAGCTGGACGACCTGAGCACCCGCGTCGATCTGCATCTTGAGGTAGTCGATGGTTGTGTCGGCAAACTTGGAGAGCAGCAGCTCCCACGCCTCGGGCTCGGACCACATGAACGCCTTGCAGTTCTCGTAGTCGCGCGTGCCGTGGCCCTCGACGGCGTAGCTCGCCAGCGTGAACGGGGCTCCGGCAAAGCCGATCAGCGGCACCTTGTTCACGAGCTCGGCCCGCAGAATCTTGATGATCTCCTGCACGTAGCCGGTGTCAGCGATCGGGTCGGCCACGCCGAGCTTCTTGACGTCAGCAACGGTTCGCACCGGGTTGTTGATGACCGGGCCCTTGCCGCTGGCGAACTCCAGATCCAAGCCCATTCCCGGAAAGCCGACGAGAATGTCGGAGAACATGATCGCCGCATCGACGCCCACCAGGTCGACCGGCTGCATCGAGACCTCGACAGCAAGCTCCGGCGTGCGGCACATCTCCAAGAAGCCGTGCTTGGAGCGGATATCGCGGTACTGCTGCATGTAGCGGCCGGCCTGTCGCATCATCCAGACGGGCGTGCGCTCGGTGGGCTCGAGGCGGGCGGCGCGCAAGAAGAGGTCGTTGTAAGCCATGCGTAGAGGTTCCTTTCACTGCGGAATCCTTGGTGGCGGGTCACGCGTGCGCATGCTCGCGGGCCGACGGCGATTCTACCATGCAGGTGCGCCCCGCCGCCCGTGGTGACAAGTGTTACAACTCGCGACAAACGGCACCTTCCCGGCGACAAACGGAGCCCCGACCCGCGGTTAGCGGATCGGGGCTCCAGGTCGAAGCCGTGCTATCGCGAGAACTACTCCACGTTGGGCGCGCCCGAGACGATCGTATCGACCACGCTGGGGTCGGCAAGCGTCGTCGTGTCACCGAACTGGCTCATGTCGCGTTCACCGGCAGCAACCTTGCGCAGGATGCGGCGCATGATCTTGCCCGAGCGGGTCTTGGGCAGGTCCGGAACGAGTTGGATGTGATCCGGTGTTGCGATCGGGCCGATCTCTGAGCGCACGTGACCCCGTAGGATCGAGACTGTATCAGCGGAAGCCTCAGCGTTGGCCTTGAGGATGACGTAGGCGTAGATGCCCTCACCCTTGATGTCGTGCGGGAAGCCGACAACGGCGGCCTCAGCAACCAGCGGGTGCGAGACGAGAGCCGACTCGACCTCGGCCGTACCGAGACGGTGGCCGGAGATGTTGATGACGTCGTCGACGCGGCCGAGCAGCCAGTAGTAACCGTCGGTGTCCTTGCGGCAACCATCCCCCGTGAAGTAGTAGCCCGGGAACTGAGAGAAGTAGACCTCTTTGACGCGCGAGTTGCTGGGGTCGCCCCACGTGCCGCGCAGCATACCCGGCCACGGGAACTTGATGCAGAGGCGCCCGCCCTGGCCCACCGCAGTCTCGGACTGATCCTCGTTGAGGATGATGGGCTGGACACCAAACATTGGCTTGGTCGCCGAGCCGGGCTTCATCGGCGTGGCGCCCGGCAGGTTCGTGATCATGTGGCCACCGGTCTCGGTCTGCCACCACGTGTCGACGATCGGCACGCGCTCACGGCCGATGTTCTTGTAGTACCACATCCATGCCTCGGGATTGATCGGCTCACCAACGGTGCCGAGGACGCGAAGCGTGGACAGGTCGTACTTGGCCGGCCACTCATCGCCGGCTTTCATGAGGGCGCGAATTGCAGTCGGGGCCGTGTAGAACTGGTTGATGCCGTGCTTGTCGATCATCTCCCAGAAGCGACCCGGGTTGGGATAGCTCGGAATGCCCTCGAACATGACGGACGTGCCCCCGAGCGAGAGAGCACCGTAGACCACGTAACTATGGCCGGTGATCCATCCGATGTCGGCCGTGCAAAAGAACACGTCATCCTCGTGATAGTCGAACGTGTACTTGAACGTCATCGTCGTGTAGACGAGGTATCCACCGGTGGTGTGAAGCACGCCCTTGGGCTTGCCCGTCGAGCCCGACGTGTAGAGGATGAAGAGCGGGTCCTCGGCGTCCATCCACTCGATATCGCAGTGGCGTCCGATGTCGTCGGCGCGCATCTCCTCGTGGTACCAGAAGTCGCGACCCGGCTCCATATCGACCTTGTTCTGGGTGCGCGAGACAACGATGCAGGTCTCGACCGTTGGGCACTCGAGCAGAGCCTCGTCGGACATCGCCTTGAGCTCGATGGGGCGTCCGCCGCGCAGACCCTGATCGGCGGTGACGAGCATCTTGCAGCCGCTGTCCTGGATGCGGTCGCGCAACGAACTCGGCGAGAAGCCGCCGAATACGATCGAGTGGATGGCGCCGATACGGGCGCAAGCAAGCATCGCGATGGCGAGCTCCGGGATCATCGGCATGTAGATCGCGACGCGGTCGCCCTTCTTGATGCCGTGCTTCTTCAAGACGTTGGCGAACTTGCACACCTTGTAGTAGAGCGACTGGTACGTATAGATCTTGCTGCGGCCCTCGTCAGACTCCCAGATAATCGCGGCCTTGTTGCGACGGCCGTCGGTGAGATGACGATCGAGGCAGTTGTATGCAACGTTCGTCTTTCCGCCCTTGAACCACTCGACCTTGGGGGTATCAAACTCCCACTCGAGAACCTTGTCCCAGGGCTTCTCCCAGTAGACAAGCTCCTTGGCCATGTCGGCCCAGAAGCCTTCGGGATCGCTCACTGAGCGGTCGTACATGGTCTGGTACTCGTCCATGTTCTTGATCCACGCGTGCTCGCTTACCCAAGGTGCGGGCTGGACGACAACGCCTTCACCCTGCACAGACTCGAAGCTCTTGGACTCGTCAGTCATTGACGGCCTCCTGTCTTTCATCGACGGGATTCCCTAATGCGCACGCGTTCCGCTTGAGCGCCGGACCGGAACGCGTATCGCAGCCCCAGCGCGGGGGCCCGAGCCGATACTACCTGCCAGAAGTACGAGTTCCCCCCACATGGTCGGGTGGACGGCGCAAAGCCTTCGGTCAACGGCGTCCCCTCTGTTGGATGCCCACTTCCCGCCTCGCCGAGCACCGCTCGCGGCACATCTCCTACCGTGTGGCGACAGTCGTGAAGAAACCGTGGATTATCGTTGTAACAAATGTTGCAGACGTACTTTCCGAGGAGTATGTTGGCTCCAATACAGTTTCCCTTCCCTAAGTAAGACGCCGCTTCCGGGGGATCCGGACGGCAACCGGCACGGGCGATTCGCGACCGGCATCGCGTTCAGCGGCTCCCAGGCAGACCGCAAGCCCGACATGAGCTCAGGGGTAGTAATCCAGGGAAGGATTAAGGAAGCCTCGGCCCGAAGGCCGGGGCTTCCGGCTATCTAGAGACAGGTTGTCGCACCGGGCGCAGTCACCATGCTCGAGTCGTGCCGACGACCGCAGCCGACCGCCAGCCTCACCAGAACGGGGCCGTCTTACGCGTCGTACGGGCGCAACTCCGTCGCAACGATGAAGTCGGCACTGAACTCGGCGTCGGCGGCCAAGTCGACGTGCACGGCGCGGGCAGCGGTCTGCGCCGCAATGTCTGACAGGCCGGAGTCGAGCGCCATCGCGGCGGCACCCTCCAGCGCAGCGTTGCCCACGCGCCGGATCTTCGACGCGGTGTTGCTCGGCAACACCCCGATGGCCACCAAGTCCGTCGGCTCCAATGCAGCGCCGAAGGCGCCCGCGACCAGCAGTTCGCCCAGCTCGCCCGCCGAGATACCCGCATGGCGCAGCAGCGTCTCGATGCCCGCGCGAACCGCGGCTTTGGCCAGCTGCAGGGCCCTCACGTCGAGCTGGGTGAGCATGATGAGCGGGGCTCCGTCGGCCGAAAGTCGCACGCCAAGCACGCCAGCCTCGTCGCGCGCAAACTGCGGACAGAGCGGGCCGTCTGCGAGCATGGCGCCGTCGGGCGCAACGTGGCCGACTGCCAACAGCGCAACAATCGCCGAGACAAGGCCCGCGCCGCTGAACCACCGTGGCTCGGCATCGCCGATTACATGCAGACGCACGGCACCGTCGAGGATCTCAACTCGATCTACCGCGCCGGCGATCGCGGGGCCGCCGCACGAGACGCCGACGCCCTCAAACGCGGGGCCTGCAGCCGTTGACGATACGAGCAGACCGTCGGGCTTGGCGAGCACGAGCTCGGCGTTCGTGCCCAGATCGACCAGTAGCATCGGCGCGTCGACGTCCACGAGTCCTGCGGCCACCGTGGCTGCCAGCGCATCCCCGCCCACGAAGGCAGCCATCGGCGCTACAAGGCTCGCCTCGGCTCCAGGTGCGATTGCTTCCCGCAGAGCCGAATCCGTCGCGAGCGGTTCGCCGCCCACGGGAGGAGTGAACGGGTGCGACGCGAGGCTCGTCACATCGGCGCCCATTAGCAATGCAGCCATCGCGCTGTTGCCCGCGACCACCAAGCGTTCGATGCGAGACACCTGTGCGCCCCCCGCTTCGCCGGCAGCGCGCAACGCAGCGAGCGCCGAGTTCTCGGCGAGGATCCGGAGCGCGTCGGACTCGCCGCTCAACGACGCCGAGATGCGCGACAGCACGTCAGCGCCGAAACTCGACTGCTGGTTTGCGACTGAGCCGCGAGCGAGCTCTCGGCCACTGTCAGCCTCGGCGATGAGTGCGGCGACCGACGTGGTCCCAAGGTCGATGCCCGCGACCAGCGCGACGTCTCGAGACGGCGGAGCCGCAGCTCCCAGAGCCGCGGCAGGTCCGGCGTCGTTCGCAGCTGCACCGGCGTACAACGGCCGCACCTCAACGGCCCCTGCGACACGCGCGCGACATGCGAGGCGCACCCCGAGGGGCGCGCGGGCGAGCGCGCGGGTCTCGACCTCGTCCGGCGACTCAAGCGCGCCCGCGACGACTCGTACGCCGCAGCCACCACACACGCCTCGGCCAGCGCATGGGGCTGAGAGCAACACCGACGCCGCCTTGGCGGCCTCAGCGACCGTCGACCCGGGCTCGACCCAGATGGTCACTCCGGCTGGCGAGAACGTGACTGGGACGCGGGGTGGCACGTCAGGCTTCCTCGGCGAACAGAACCATACCGTGGCTCATTCGACGCCCGCCCAGGATGTGAACGTGTAAGTGCTGAACGGTCTGGTTTGCGTCCCAGCCGTTGTTGACTATCACGCGATAGCCGCTGACGCTGACGCCTTTGATGCGAGCAACCTCGCTCACCGCCGAGAACACGGCGGCCAGAACGCTCGCGGGCACGTCGTCTGAGAGGTTGCGATAGTGGGCCTTGGGGATGACGAGCGTGTGCACCGGCGCCTGCGGCGACAGGTCGTCGAAGGCTATGACGTCGTCGTTCTCGAAGACAGGCGTGCTCGGAATCTCACCCGTCGCGATCTTGCAGAAGATGCAGTCGTCCATTGGTCTGGCTCCTCCTGTAGTCGTCGTCGGCTAGAACGGAACCTCTTCACTTGTCAGACCGGGCGCCGCGGGAGAGGGTGTCTGCGCGGGTGCGTCAGCTACGCCTGTCTCCTCCTCCAACTCGCCGATCAGCATCGTGACCTTCTGCTGCGCGTCATCGAGCTGGGCCTTGAGCGATTTGAGAAGGCTCACGCCGCGCGTGTAGCGTTCCATGCTCTCCTCGAGCTCGAGCTGTCCGCCTTCGAGCTGCGCCACGATCTTGTCGAGTTCAGCAAGTGCCTCGCCGAACGACCGCTCCGATGGCGCCGCGCATGTTGGATCGCTCATCTTTCCTCCTTGAGCTGGGTGGATGTCACAGTTGCGTCGATGAACCCATCGCCGACCCGCACCGAGACTGCATCGTCGACGTTCACAGAGCCGACGGCTTCGATCACGGTGGTCCTGTCGGCCGCATACAACACTGAGTAGCCGCGTCCGAGAATCTTGAGAGGAGAGAGGTCGTCAAGCCTCGCCGCCGCCAAACCGACTCTCGCCTGCTCGTGTTCGATGATTCGCGGGCCGATCCGAGTCAGCCTCTCTCGCGAGTACGCAAGCCGTTGCGCGTCGCGCGCGATACGCTCGGGCAGCGCCCGCGCAAGTCGCACTGCACGCAGATCAAGCGCCTGTTCGGCCACGCCAAGAACCGCGTGGGGGTCGCGCAGCACGGGCCGCTCGGCCAGTCGCGCGACGCGTGCTGCAGCGGACTGCACGCGATTCTGCAGCGCGCGCGCAAGCGCCCGCCGCTCGCGCTTGACGACGCCCATCAACTCCTCGAGCGATGGCGCAACGGCTTCGGCGGCGGCGGTGGGTGTGGACGCTCGCAGGTCGGCGACCATGTCGGCGATGGAGTTGTCGGGCTCGTGGCCGATTCCGGTCACCACGGGCACTGGGCACCTGGCGACGGCGCGCGCAACTTCTTCGGAGTTGAACGGCATAAGGTCTTCGTAGGAGCCACCGCCTCGTACCAGCAGGACCACATCCGCCGAGCACAGCGACGCTGCCCTGAGTCCCTCCACGATGGCGGCCGGTGCTCCCTCGCCCTCCACGGCAACGCCGGCCACAAGAAGCTCGGCGAGCGGATAACGACGGCGCAGGGTCCGCAGCACGTCGTGGATGGCCTTGCCGCGCGGCGAGGTAACGACCGCGATCCGCTGGGGGTAGCGGGGCAGCTCTCGCTTGCGCTCCGGGCGCATGAGACCGTCCGCTTCGAGCTTGCGGGCCAGTGCCGCGACCTGGAGACGCAGGTTGCCCTCGCCCGCCAGGGTGAGCGAGCGGACCGTGAACTGCATGCGGCCCTTCGGCACATACGCCGAGAACGCACCTGACAACTCGACCAGCATGCCGCAGCGAAGCGACACCCCACTCGCTAGGTACTGGTCGCGCCACATCAGGCACGGCATGGCGGCACCGCCATCGGAGACCGTGAAGTACGCCGCCTTGTAGCCCGGCTTGTCGTTGAACTCCGAGACCTCGCCCACGACCCGCACGCGCACGCCTTCGAGCGCCTGCTTGGCGGCGGTCATCGCCTCAGTGACTGTCAGCGCTCGATCTTCGGCCACGGGACTCCTCTTGGATTCGTTGGCCCATTCTACCAGCAGGCTCTGACACGCACTGGGGCCGCTAGCAGCGGCCCCGGGGTTTGATTCAAGATGTCCGTCCTTGCTAGTTCCGGCGCAAGAATCCCAAGTAGTACAGGAACTGCAGCGCAGCGATCAGCGCCGCCGCAACGTATGTCAGCGCTGCCGCCGTCAGAACCTTGCGAGCGCCACCCAGCTGCTCGGAGTCGAGCATCCCGGTGGACTCGAGGGTGGTCAGCGCACGCCGAGAGGCGTTGAGCTCGACCGGGAGCGTCACGATCTGGAACAGCACCGCGAAGCCGAAAAGCGCGATGCCGACGTAAGCAATCCCGATGCCCAGCGGCATCGAGCCCAAGAACACCGCGCCGATGATGACCATCCAGATGCCGGCGCCAGAGCCAAACGACGCCGCGGGCACCAGCGCCGAGCGCAGCGTGCCCCAGATGTAGCCCTGCGCATCCTGCACAGCATGCCCGGCCTCGTGCGCTGCAACGCCGGCAGCGGCAACGGTCGAACTTGCGTACACGGGCTCGGAGAGATTCAGCGTCTTGTCGCGCGGGTCGTAGTTGTCCGAGAGACTGCCGCCGATGGCCTGAATCCTCACGTGCGGCCGCCCGACCTGCACGACCTGCTGCGCGATGGCTGTGTTGTCGGCGTCGATGCCGTTGGCCTGCAGCACCTGCGACGCAACCTGCGCGCCCGTCATCCCGTTGCGCAGAGGAACCTGGCTCCAAGTCCGAAACGTGGACTTGATGTAGCTCTGGGTGGCCAAACCGAGCACCGTCGAGATGATGATCAGCATGAGCCACGAGGAGTTCAGAATCATTGGGGCCTCCGTCAACTTGGCCCGGCGCTCATCACCGGCCGGTCGCAAGAGCGTTGCGGTCTACTTACCCTCGGCGGCTTTCGCCGGGCGGGCCTCGATGACCAGATTGCCGTCTTTGAGCCGCATGGCAAGCGTGCCGTCGAGCAGAGCGACCAGCTCGTCGCCGACCATGGTGCGGCGCCATCCCTCAAGCAAAGGGCTTGCCTCCCGCTCGCCTCCGGCGAGACGCTCGAGATCGTCGCGCGAGGCCAGCAGCGGCATGGCCACGCCGTGCTCGCGAGCGCGCGTGCGAACGAGCGCGATCATGAGGTCGACGGCCCCGTCTACGTCGCCTTGCACGCGACGACGCTTCGCGATGACGGGCAGGTCGGACTCGAGCACGGCCACGCCAGCAAGAACCGCTTGGAGCACACCCTTCTGGGCGCCTCGGCCGATCTTGTCGCTGACTCCGCGAATCCCTGCGAGCTCCTCGGGCGTCTTGGGGGCTCGGCGCGCGATCTCGACCACGCTCTCGTCACCCAGCACCCAGCGCTTCGGGACGTCTCGGCGCTGCGCCTCGATCTCGCGCCACGCTGCAACCTCGCGCGCGACCGCCAGCTGGCGACGGTTCAGCGAAGAGACGCGTTTGACTCGGCGCCACTGCTCGGAGGGCAAACAGGCGTACGTCGCCGAGTCCTCCATGCGCGAGAAATCGGCGGAAAGCCACGCCAGCCGACCTTCCTGCTCGAGCTCAGCGACGAGGCGGCGATACATCTCGGGCAGGTAGCGCACGTCGTTGAGGGCGTACTCGACCTGCGTGTCGGACAGTGGGCGCTTGGCCCAGTCCGTGTACGTGTCGCCCTTGTCCAGAGTCACGCCCATCATCTCTTTGACCAGCGCACCGTAGCCCACCTGCTGCGGAAAGCCCGCGAGTGTGGCAGCGACCTGCGAGTCGAAGACGGGTGCGGTGGCCTCGTTGAGAAGGCGGTAAAAGATCTCCAGATCCTGCGAGCCGGCGTGAAAGACCTTCACTACGTTAGGGTCGACCATCAGGTCTCGCAGCGGCGAGAGATCCTCGATCACGAGAGGATCGACGATCGCCGCGACGTCATCGGAGGCCAGCTGGATCAGGCAGAGCCGAGCGAAGTAGGTTCGCTCACGCATGAACTCGGTGTCGACCGCAACTACCGGAGAGGTCCTCAACTGGCCCACGAGTTCGACCAGGGCTTGCGTATCCGTTACGTACAAGCGGCTCGTGCTCCTAATGCCAGAGGATCGGCAGGTCGTTGTCTTCAACGGCCTCTTATCGATCGCTCAGTGGACTATTATCAGGGTAAACGACCTCGGCGTTGCTGGCGAGGTCGGGCACCTTCCAACACAAAGGGCTTCCCACGTGCGCATTCTCGTAGTCGTGAACACTCGCTCGGGCGGCGGCGACGCCGGCCTCTACGACTACGTCCGCGTCCTGGGCGGCAGCGGCGCCGAGATAACCATGCGCTTCTGCGACGGCGACCGGGTGCTGGGCGACCTCGTGCACGATGCGGCGCACTTCGATCGCGTCGTAGCAGCTGGCGGAGACGGCACCGCCTCAGCGGTCTGCTACGCCATGCGCGACAGCCGCGTGCCGGTGCTCGTCTATCCCGCCGGGACGGCCAACCTGCTCGCGCAGAACATCGGGATGCCGGTCGAGCCACGCCACCTCGCCGAGACCACGCTCGAAGGCCGCGTCACCCACTTCGACCTTGGCGAACTCGAAGTGCCCAGGGGGATTGGCGACGGCGTGACCAAGCGAGGGTTCACCATCTTGGCCGGCGCCGGCTACGATGCTTCGATCGTCGAAGGCGCCAAGCCCATGAAGGCCAACATAGGCGCCGCAGCCTACTGGGTCTCGGCGGTCTCGAACCTCATGCCTACGGCAGCGCACTTCCACATCGAGCTCGACGGCCAGGAGCTTGTCACCGACGGTATTGGAGTGCTGATAGTCAACTTCGCAAAGCTGCAGTTCGACGTTCCCTTGGCCCTCGGTGCTGACCCGCGCGATGGCCTCTTCCAGGTAGTGGTCATCCGGCCTCGGAACGTCGCCGAGCTCTTCCCCGCGGTCGTCGCCAGCATCTCGGGCGCCGAACACCTTCCGGGGATCGACGTCTACGTCGCGGCGCGCGTCACGGTGCGTGCCGAGCCGCCACTCCCCATCCAGTACGACGGAGAGATGCTCGACGCGTTCACGCCGTTCACCGCGCGCATCCTGCCCCACGCAGCCAGCTTGCTCCTGCCGCCCGACTCGATCTACGCCGAGTAGCCTCGGGCACGGCGGAGGTGACGCGCGCAGACCCCTACCGGTCGAGCGCGCGAGCTGCTTCTCGGCGTTCCAGGTTCGCCTCGTAGCGCATCTGGATAAGTTGCACACCCAGTGCGAAGAACATCGCGCCGTACACGACCGCCTTGGGGACATCGAAGCCAAGCGCCTGGCCGGTCAGGAGCGTGCCGATCATCAGCAAGAACGACAGCGCCAGGATCTTGAGCGAGGCATGCTCGTTGATGAAGTTCGAGACGGGATCGGCGAAGGCCACCATGACGATCATGGCGATGACGATGCCGGCGACCATGATCGGGATGTCGTTTACCATGCCCACGGCGGTGATCACAGAGTCCAGCGAGAAGATGACGTCCATCAACGCGATGTTGAGCACGACGAGCGCGAGGTTGCGCGGGACGCCACCCTCGCGAATGCCTTCATCGCCCAGTTCTACCTTGTGGTAAATCTCGCTTACGGCCTTGTAGATCAGGAACAGGCCACCGCCCATCAGCACGATCGACTGTCCAGTGAGCTCGAAGGCGCGGCCGTTGACGTTGATCCAGCTGATGGTGAGGAGCGGCGTGGTCAGCCGGGCGATCCATGAAATCGAGAACAGCAGCATCAGGCGCGTCACCAGCGCGGCGGCCAGGCCCAGTTGCCGAGCCGACTTCTGCTGCGCCTTGGGAAGGCGTCCCGTGAGGATCGCGATGAAGACGAGGTTGTCGATGCCTAAGACGATCTCGAGCATGGCGAGCGTGAGAATCGCAATCCAAGAGGCGGGATGCGCGAACGTAGACAGAATGCTTCCCACGTGACCTCCCGACCCGGGCGCGCAGTGCGCCGCTCAAACGACGCCGCACAGTATACGTGAGCGCCGTCATCGGGACCCGAGCCTAGGAGCCGCCGTCTCGCTTGGTCAGATAGTCGATGATGCTTTGGCGCTGCTGGTCGGTCACCTGCAGCCCGTGAGCCTCCATGCGGGCTATCGTGGCGCTCCACCCGTTGCGGTCCTTGTGTGCCGAGGCGACCCTCTCGGGCGGATGGCACTGCGTGCACAACACCGAGACCAGCCCCGCACCGTCTGTCGGCGGCACGCTGGCCGCTGCACTGGCCGAAGAGCCTGAGGCGCATCCGCCAGCCAGCGCAGCGGCCAAGGCAAGCGGGAGCAGGGTGGCTGTGAGGGCGACCCTGGCGCGCGTCATTTCTTTTCCTCCTAATCGGGGGCGGTCGGGTATCCTTCGTGTGTTCCTACCCACCCGCGTACGAAGGCCGCCCATGAACTCCCGCCGCTCGGAGCTCCTCGTCCTGCTCGTGCTCATCGTTGCCGGAGTAGCCCTCTACGCGGTCCGGTGGGTCATCTTCGCGACACCTGAGTACCACAGCGAGATGTGGCGCTTCCTGCTCGGGGACGTTGCGTTCCTCTTTCTGCAGGTGGCCATCGTGACGATGCTAATCGACCGCATCCTGCGCGTTCGCGAGAAACGCGCGATGCTCCAGAAGCTCAACATGGTCATCGGCGCATTCTTCTCCGAGGTCGGGACCGAGCTGCTGGGCAAACTCGCAGTCGCCGACTCTTCGCTCGGCGAAGTCCGAGACCAACTCGTTCCGGCCGCCAAGTGGCAGGCAGCCGACTACGGGAAAGCACGTGCGGCGGTAGACTCCCACAGCGCCAAGATCGACCTTTCGTCCTGTGACCTGTACGAACTCAAGGCGATGCTCGTCCGAGAGAAGCCGTTCCTTCTCGGGCTGCTCGGCAATCAGGCGCTGCTCGAGCACGAGTCGTTCACCGAGCTCCTCTGGGCGGTAACGCACCTCGCCGAGGAGCTCGACGCGCGTGGCGACTTCGAGGGGTTGCCGCCAGCGGATCGCATCCATCTGGCTGGGGACGTAAAGCGCGCGTTCACGCTGCTCACCGGGCAGTGGCTCGAGTACGTGCGCCACCTGCAGACGGCCTACCCTTACTTGTTCTCTCTAGCGGTTCGGCTCAACCCGCTCGATCCGGGTGCATCCGTCACCGTCCAGGAGTAGCCGACCCGCGGCGCGAGCCGCCTAGCCAAAGACGTAGGTCGCTCCCACTTGATCGAGTAGCCCGACAACCTCCGAGATGTGCGTCGCGGCACCAACGTTGAGGAACTGGCGCTCGGTCACAACCGTCTCCCCAGACTGGAAGCCCGCGTCAAAGCCCAGGTCGAGGTGGGTGGTGTGCGACTGAATGCCGCAGACGCGCCCGTTGGTGTCGAGCAGAGGGCCGCCACTTTGGCCCCGCAGGCCAGGCGTCGAAGTCTCGATGAACGTCGCCGTCTCGTCGCTGCTCTCCGCCGATATGCGGTGGAATCGCGCGACGATGCCGTCCAGAGCAAACGACGGCACCGGAAACGCCTCAGGCCCGAGCGCGAACTCGTGGCGCTCGGCGTCCCAGCCGGCCGCGATGTCGTGGAAGGGGTAGCCCAGACGGCACACCGACATCCCCTGCTCGATAGGATCGCGACTCACGTCGCGTAGCAGCGGGAACTGAGCGATTACCGTGGCGTCGAAAGGCTCGAGCCGCACGACGGCAAGATCGCACAGCGGGCGCACCGTTGCCTCTACCAGTCGAGGGTGCGTCTCGGAGAAGCCCGGAACCGCCCAGATCTCGACGTGATCGGTACAGACCTGATCTCCCGGGTTCTCGGCGGCGGACAGGGCCTCGGCCTCGACGGCCAAGATCTCGTCGACGAGGTGGCTCGAGGTCAGAACCCAGCCTTGCGCGTTGAGAACCACGAACGCGCCCATCGTGGAGTAGACGTGGCTGCACCGGCGTCGGCGCAGACCGACGTATGGGAACGTGAACTGGGCGGCCGTGCGAACCGCGCTCGTGAACATGCCGGGTTGCCCGCCGCTGCGTTAGCGCGGGAAGGCCGGGTGCGAGGGGTTCTTGATCGAGCCGTCGGTGTCAACGTAGCCCACCGACGTCCCGCTTACGTACGGCGTGTTGTTCAGACCCTTGGCGGTCTTGTTGCGATAGACGAACACGTCGACGGCCTTGAGGCCATCTTCGGACGGGAAGGTCGCGCGCAGCGTCGCGGTCACCCACGGGGTGTGCGGAGCGACCAGATCCATCGCGTCGATCGTGACGACCGAGTACTTGATGTCGCTCGTGTCGCCGCCGGCAGCTGAAACGAGTCGTTTGACGCCGCTGCTGTCTTTCAATGCGTCGAGCAGCTTCGTGTACTGCTCTTTGATGAGCTTGTAGCGCTCGTTCTGCTCGGCAGTTGAGTTGATCTGCTTGCCGCCGCCAGCATCGTCCCAGTCGATTCCCGCGTGGTAACCCCAGTCACCGCTGGTCAGGATGGGATCGGCCGGCTTTGGCGCAGGCTCTGCCGCAAAGGTGTTCTCCACCACGGGCGTCGCAGGGGTGGATGTCCCGGGCGTGGCCGTGGAGCTGGCCCCCACCGAGGCGCCCCCGGGCTTGGGAGTCGTCACCGACGGCGTTGAGGCGCCGCCGAGGAGCGACGTGCACCCCGTCGAGATGACGGCCACGACCGCAAGCAGGCACGCGGCGAGCCGGAGTTTGGCGTTCATCGGTAGAGCCCCCGTTCGATTCTGCATGGCTACCAGTATCTACTTATCGGCATTGTCGCAGTCCGACGCAAGAGTTGCAGCCTGACGCAGTGGACTTCGTGTGTCCAAGCGCACGTTCGAAGCGATCCTCGCCTTCGCCATCGCGGCTGACGGCACTAGCGGCCATGCGACCGCCACCACGCCGAGCACGAGCGAGAACAGACGCTTCTTCGTCGAGCCCCCCCAATGGGATACCGACCGCCTCTCATACGCACAGCATCTCACGCCGGGACGCCAAGCGGGCAGAATCGTTCGGCGCCGGAACCGACTCGCCGGCGGCGGGCTCGCCG
>JARLGT010000069.1 GCA_031292615.1 Coriobacteriia bacterium
GGGAATGCGGCCCGTCTCTGCCGGGAGTAACACGAGCATGGCCGCAAAGCCGAGGAAGTCCGCCGCGCGCCAGGCGAGGATCCACGACGCCCCGCGATGCGTTGCGAGGGCGCCGAGCTCCGTCGTCCCGGCGGCCACCGCTGTCGAGAACACGACCATCATCAAGACCGGCTCGACCAGCGGCGCGATCGTCATCTCGCGCGAGGCCCCCATCCCGCCGAACGCGCCGCCGGCGTCGAATGCGCCGACCGCAGTGAGGAAGCGAGCGAGCGCGAGCAGCCCGAGGAGCATCAACGCGTCGCCCAATGGAAACGCCGGCGGCCCCGTCCGGACGACGGGAACGAGTGCACCCGCAGCCACCGTGGCAGCCAGCACGAGCACCGGAATCGACCGGAAGAAACCCGAGGTCGTGTCCGCCTGCACCGTGCCCTTGCGGAGCAGTTTGATGATGTCGCGATACGGCTGAAGGATACCCGCTCCCTGGCGACACTGGATAAGGGCCTTGAGTTTCTGGATGGTGCCGGTGACAAGCGGCCCGAGCAGCACGAGAAGGGTCATCTCGAGGAGCACGAGCGTCAGCGGTCTCTCGCCGGTCATCTTTGGCCCACCCCGAACAGCAGCAGCGCCACGAAGAGCGCTCCGAGCACGAATGCGATGTACCCGTGGATTCGGCCGGTGCTGCGGGCGCGGATGGCCTGCGAGAGCCTCGAGATACCCCGCTCGATGCGGTGGTAAATCTGCGTCTCCGCGAGATCCATGACCTCTCCGGTATAGTGAATGCGTCGGACGACGTACGGCGTTCCGGCGGTCTCTCGGATCACCTCGCGGCGGAGGTCGTAGAGCGTCGCGAAAACGAGCCGGAGCGGCTTCGCAAACGCGGTAGCCGTGTAGTCGAACCCTGCGACGGGGCTCATTCCGCACGTCCATGTTGGCGCGGCGCGCCGCGGGGCACTCCGCAGTCCGCGGCGCAAGACCCACGCCATCGCGGCGAGCGCGATGAGGAGTGCGGCCAGCACCGTCATCGAAATGGCCGTGACGTTCGTCCCCGACGGCGTCAGTGCCGCCGATAGCACAAGCGGTCCCCGCGCCGTTACGACGACGCTCGCCCCGAGGCCGTGAAGCAGTTCGGCCGTCGGCGCGTCGAGCAGGCGCATTGCGTACCCTGGCGCGACACCGAGGGCCACGCACACCGCCCCCAGCCAAATCATGCCGGCGATCATCGACGGCGGTGCTTCGGTGGCGTGCTCGGCATGGGGCGTTCGCGGGCGGCCGAGGAACGTGACACCGAACGCCTTCGCGAAACAGGCAGCTGCGAGGCCTCCCGTGAGCGCCAGCATCGCCGCGGAAAAGACGATGCCGAGACCGGAGGTTCCGCGGAAGTGGCTGGCGCCGCCGAGGAGGGCCTGGAAGGTGAGCCATTCGCTGACGAATCCATTGAGCGGGGGGAGGGCCGAGATTGCGACGGCTCCAAGCAGGAACAGTCCGGCCGTCCAGGGCATGCGCCGGGCGAGGCCGCCGAGTTCCTCCATGTTGCGGACGTGCGTGCGGCAGAGGACGCTGCCCGCGCCGAGGAAGAGGAGGCCTTTGAATGCCGCGTGGTTGACGGTGTGAAGGAGTGCGGCGGTGAGCGCGACCGTAGCGAGGGCGCCGCCCGCGGTCTCCCGACGCCATAGAATCATCGCCAGTCCCACTCCGATAAGAATGATCCCGATGTTCTCCACGCTGTGGAATGCGAGCAGGCGCTTGAGGTCATGCTGCTGTAGCGCGTAGAGCACACCGAGCACGGCCGAAGTTGTGCCCACGACGAGCACCGTCCATCCCCAGGAGGATGGCAGTGGCTCGGCGGCCGGAGCGAGGAGGTCGAAGGCGAAGCGCAGTATCCCGTAGATCGCGACCTTGAGCATGACGCCCGACATCAGCGCCGAGATGTGGCTCGGGGCCGCGGGGTGCGCGCGAGGGAGCCAGACGTGGAGAGGGACCACGCCGGCCTTGGTGGCGAAGCCGCCGAGCGCCAGGAAGAATAGCGTCGTTCGTGTCGCGCTATCGAGACCGCCTGCCGCCATGCGAAGGGCCGTAAAGTCGAATGCCCCGGCCCGCTCGGTGAGGGCAAGGAATGCGACGAGCAGCAGAGCCGTGCCTCCGTGAGCCATCACCATGTAGAGAAGCCCTGCCCGGGCGTTCTCGCCATCCCGGTCGTCGGAGACGACCAGGACGTAGCTGGCGAGCGTCATGCCTTCCCAGCAGAGCAGAAAGCTTAGAGCGTCGCCCGCGCAGCAGACGAATGCCATGCAGCCCAGGAACACATTCAGCGCGATCACCTGCGCTGCCTGCCGCGCCCGCCCCGCGTTGGGCGAGTGCGCCCGAAGATAGGCCGGACCGTAGATCGACGCCGCGACGGCTACGAGGGAGATGACAAACAGGAAGTAGGCCGAGAGCCCGTCCACCGAGAGCGAAAGCCGGGCAAATGGGAAGACGACCGGGAGTGGCTGGGTCAACGTGCGACCGGGGTCGCCGAGGAGAACGCCTACCGAAACGCCGAGGCCTGCCAATGCCCCCGCAAGCGCGGCCAAGTGACCCGCGCCAAGCGCGAGTCTACCCGACCACCACGCCAGCAGGGACGAGAGCGCTCCTGCCACGTAACAGGCAGCCATCAAGAACGCGCCCGTCAGAAGTAACTCCTCGTTGGTGGCGAAATAGATCACTTCGCATTACCAATCACTTCGATGAAATCGCGACGTCTCCAACATCGAGCTGACGGGGTTCGAGACCGCGTCGGCCGATACTTCAGCGTTCGTGCGGACCACGCATCAGCTTGAGCGCCGCTTCGATTTGCCACCAAGCCTTGGCCTCTTCGTTATTTCCTTTTTCTTCGAAAGATCAAGCTTTTTTGGCAGCTACGACGACGGCTTTATCACCGCGCGCTTCCAGCAATTGCTGGGCGTATTATTCGGTTGACGATGAAACTAAACGGCCACCACCACCCGGGCGGCTCTGAATGTCGCTGTTGGGTCGTGTGTCACGAGCGTAGCCGGTCCAAACGGCAACGCGCAACTGGACGAGAGATGAAGGAGGGCCCTTCGGGTTCGGCAATCAGGTGCTGATCCCAAGCCA
>JARLGT010000070.1 GCA_031292615.1 Coriobacteriia bacterium
GCGCACGGCATCAGGCCGGTCAGCAAGCCGAACGCAATGGGAGTCGCAATCGAGCTCTGTCCGGCGTCAGCATCCGATGTTGCCTTGCGGCGCAGCTTCGAGAGCGCCGCTATGAGCACGCGAGGCGGGCGTGGGGTCAGCCGAGCAGCGCACGGCACCTTGCCGGTCATGCCTAGGCCGAGCACGATCATGAAGAGGCCTGCCACGGCCATGATCCACGGCCGGATTCCGTTCAGGTTGAATGCCGAACCGATGGCGCCGAGCAGAAGTCCGACCAGCACGTAGCTGATGAGCTTCGCAGCCTGATATGCCAGGTTGGGAAGCACCTTCATCTGCCAGCTGTCGCCGTCCTCGCTCTTCACCGCATAGGTGACGACCATCGGTCCGCACATCGAGATGCAGTGGACGCTTGTGACAAGCCCCACGGCAAACATCGATATCCAGAGAGTCCAAGACACAGTAGCTACTCCTCGCAAGAAGGGTCGGGCGCACGCCACGGTACATTCTTGGGGTGCGTCAAAGACCACTCGCGGGCGCGTGGAAGCGCCGCAGCAAGCGGTTACGAGGAGCGAATCAGACGGTGAAGCGTTCTCCGCGAGGCTCGAGCGGTGGCGGCGGTCCGTTGGCGTCAACGAGACGCACCGGCCGCATCTCCATACGAGGCGAGAACAGTACGACTGCCGCAGCGACGGCGGCGATAAGGCTGATGAGGAAGTTCAGCGACTGGGTGGGCGCGATGCCATCTTGGCTGGCACTCGTCACCCACGTGCCGGAGCAGGCATTGCCCAACGAGGCGCCGCCATGCGTCCAGACGGCCATCATTCCGTTGGCCATGCCCATGTCGCAGCCGATCATCTGACAGGTGGGGATAGCGGCGGCGAGGATCGCAACAGCGACCATCACCACAATGCTCATCCTCTTGATGTCAGTGCGTGCGAACACTTGGACCCTCTCGGCAGAAACGATGACTCCGAGTACGCAATTGCAAGCAGTATGCCGAGCAAGCAGCCATTGCGCAAAGGCGAATTCGCCCGGCGGCCTGTTTGGAGTATCGACCGGCTACTTGGCAGGCTCGAACGCGATGGAGACCGAGTTGATGCAGTAGCGCAAGCCGGTTGGTGGCGGGCCGTCCGTGAACACGTGCCCCAGGTGCCCGTCGCAGACCGCGCAGCGCACCTCGACGCGGTGCATGCCGAACTGATCGTCTGGATGTTCGTCGATTGCGTCCGGCTCGATGGGCTGGTAGAAGCTAGGCCACCCGCAGCCTGAGTGGAACTTGGTCTCGCTCGAGAACAGCGTCGAACCGCAGCCCGCACACACGTAGACGCCGGGCTCGGCCGTGTCGGTGAGCGCTCCCGAGAACGCGGGCTCAGTGCCGGCACGACGCAGCACGCGGAACTGTTCGGGCGTGAGGAGCGCTCGCCACTCGTCGTCGGTGCGATGGATCTTCGCGCGCATGAATGCCTCCGGGGTTCGAGCGTTTCAGGGTACGGGTGAGGATACCCGCAACAACCGCACATTCACCGCCTCCAGAATCGCCGGTGGAAACCGGCGATCGTGCGAGCAGCGTCGTGCTCGGCCATCTAGCCGCCGAGCGCCTGACGGATCTCGTCAAACTGCTCTCGCGTGATCTCGCCTGTAGCTAGTCGCTTGCGAGCAATCGCCATCGCTTCGTCGTGCTGCGGCGGGCCGGCCATCGGCGGGCTGCCGACTGGCCCGCTCATCAGCGGAACCGCGTTGTGGCCGTGGCGCGATTGCTCGACGATCCAGATGACCAGGATGACGACGCCCGCGAGAAACAGCAGCCAGAAGAGGAGGCCGAGCAGGCCAATCCAAGGTGAGTAGCCGCCCATCATGCCGTAGGCGTTGCTGTAGCCAAATCCGCGCATCATGTGAAACACGCTCCTCCAAAGTCGGATACGTGTGGTATGCCCTCCGCGGTGCGCATCGAACCGAGTGGCAGCGACTTGCTAGATCGAGCAGCCGATCCCGCCGCTGCGCCGCGCGATGCGAGCAGCTAGCTCGGCGCGCCCGCTCTCCGTCAGCCCGAGGCTGTCGATCTCGCGCGCCAGCCGAATGCTGCTGCCGTCGCCGGAAACGTAGCCGTTGACGCGTGCAGCAGCCGTGCTTTCGCGCAAGGCTGTGTCATCGGGGAACATCGCGCGGAAGTCGGCCATGAGCGTGCGGTCGTTGCGCAGGCCGTACTTCTGGTGGTAGTCCTCGGCGTTGGTGAAACGCTTGATCGGCTCGATGCGCGTCGCGAGCTTGCGACCGCGCGCCGCCTCGAGGCGTGCAGCAACCCCGAGCGCCGAAGCCAGCTGCGCCTCATCGTGCGTCAGGACGAGCGATGCGTACTGTCCCTTGAATGCGCCTCGGAACGGGTCGTGCGATGTGAGTGCCAGTTCGAGCAACGTCTCGTAGCTCGCGACCGTCGGATCGAAATCGACCTGAAAGCACTCGGTGTGGTCTCCGATGCTGTGGTACGTGGGATTGGGCGACTCGCCGCCGGCATAACCAACGCGTGTGCGCCAAACACCTTCGACGACCCCAAACTGGGCGTCAGGCGTCCAGAATCAACCAACCGCGAAGGTCGCCGTTTCGAGATGGGCCGGAACCAAGGCATCGATCGGCGGAGTCGGAAGCGGCTCGGAGGGGGTGTTGCCCTTGGAGAAGAGGCGCAGCATCGCGGGGCTCCTTTGCGGTAAGTGATTTCGCCCCTACGTGGTGCAAGTTGTGCGCCAGCGAGCTATCCCGCTGCGGCCGCTTCCAGCTCGGCGATGTCGAGCTTGATCATCTTGAGCATCGCCTCGGTCACACGCTTGGCAACGTCGGGGTCTGGGCTGCTCATCAACTCGGCCAGCCGCCGAGGCACAACCTGCCACGAGACGCCGAACTTATCGACGAGCCAGCCGCACTGGACCTCTTTGCCACCATCGCCTGTCAGCGAGTCCCAGTAGTGGTCGACCTCGTCTTGGGTCACACAATCCACCACGAACGAGATGGCCGGAGTGAATTGGTACACGGGCCCCCCGTTGAGCGCGCTGAACTGCTGGCCGCGCAATATGAAAGCAACGACCATGGCGCTGCCAGCTGGTCCCGGTCCGGCCTCGCCGTAGCGGGCGACGCTGAGAATCTCGGAGTCCGGAAACACCGACACGTAGAACTCGGCGGCCTGCTCGGCTTGTGAATCGAACCAGAGGAACGGCGTGATGGTCTGCATCGGGCACCTCGCTGGGGGGTCGTCGCGGTCTTGTCGCCTGTACCTACCCCGCTGTGTGCCGAACCGAACCGGCTAATCCCGGGCGAGTTCGTTGGCGAGATGCTCCAAGAAGAGACCGACGTCAGTGACGATGCCCACCGTCTGCCAGCTGCCGCGATCGGCGAGCTTGGTGACGACCGCTGGGTTGATATCGACGCAGACCGTGGTGGTGGTCGCCGGTAGCATGTTGCCGGTAGCAATCGAGTGCAGCATCGTCGAGAGCATCAGGCACGCGCCCGCGTTTTGAGCGTACTTGCGCATGGCGTTCTGAGCCTCGATGACGTCGGTGATCACGTCGGGTAGCGGGCCGTCGTCGCGAATCGAACCGGCCAACACGAACGGTGTCTCGGTCTTCACCAGGGTGTGCATGAGGCCCTTGGTCAGCACGCCCTGCTCCACGGCTCCCGCGATGGAGCCGCACTCGCGCACCGAGTTGATCGCGCGCAGATGATGCTCGTGACCGCCGAACGTCGGGATGCCATCGTCGAGCCCGACGCCGAGCGACGTGCCGTACAGCGCGCTCTCGATGTCGTGCGTCGCTACTGCGTTGCCGCCGAACAGCACGGTGATATAGCCCATCTCGACAAGTCGCGCGAGCTCCGGCGCCGCGCCGGTGTGCACGACCGCCGGTCCGACGACCGCGATGACGTCTCGGCCAGAAGCGCGCGTATCGCGCAGCATACGAGCGACGTCGGCCACGACCTGCGCCTTGGGCTTCTCGCTGGAGACTGCTGAGGACATGAACTCGAACGCTTGCTTGTCGCGCGGACGCTCAAGCGGGTGCACGCGGATGCCGTCGTGGCCCACGACGAACAGCTCGCCGGCACGAACGTCGGCCATCGGGACCGTCTCGGCAGCGCAGGACTTCGGGTCCACGCGCACTCCGAGGTCCATCTCAGGATTGGCGACGCGCACCCAACCGCCGCTGACGCGGGCGTCGGTCTCCATGTTGGTGGTGGAGTAGAAGCCGTCAGGGAAGACGCCGTCCATCGGCGACGGCGCGAGCTTGACGTCGGATGGCTGGCAGGCCACAGCCCCGTGCAGCTGAATCTCGCCGAGGATGCTTTCTAGCTGCGCCTGGGTCTGTGCGCGCACACGCAGGACGGAAACGGACGCGTCGTCGTTGGTGCGCCCAACGTCGAAGGACAGAGACTCGAACTCGCCACCCATCGCGATGATCGCGTCCATGACCTTCGACATGATGCCGGAGTCGATGAGGTGTCCTTCGATGCGGACGTCTTCGTAGACGGCTCGCTGCATGAATCCTCCAGATGTCTGAATACTCGCGTGCGTGAGAAGCGTTCGGGACAGTATCGCCGAGAGCCCGCGCCGAGGAAAGCAACCGCAGCCCGGCGTCGCGGGCCCCGCAAACGCGCCGGACGAGCCGCTAGCCCTCGGCCATCGTCCTCTTGAGCGCGACGATCGCCGCGCGCTGCTCGGGAAGCGACGTCCCCAGAATCTGCGTGGCGAGGATCGCAGCGTTCTTGGCGCCGTTGATGGCAACGCACGCGACGGGAACGCCCGCGGGCATCTGTACCATCGAGAGCAGTGAGTCCAGGCCGCCAAGGTCGCTCGTCTTCATTGGCACCGTGATGACCGGCAGCGGAGTGAAGGCAGCCACCACACCGCCGAGATGAGCCGCCTTGCCGGCAGCGGCGATGATAACCTTGATGCCGCGTTCGGCGGCATTGCTCGCCCACTCGTGCACGCGCTCGGGGTTGCGATGCGCGCTCGCGATGAGCAGCTCGAACGGCACGCCCAACTCCTCGAGCTGCTTGCCACACTCTTCCATGACTCCGAGGTCAGACTTCGACCCTACGATGATGCCTACGAGCGAATGCTCGGCCATGGTTCCTCCCGCGACTACCAGTGGTCGTTGTCTTGCGCTCGAAGCGTAGCAGACGCGTCTGACACACGTTCCGGCCTCGTCGCCAGCCAGACGCCGAGGAGCGGAGGCAGTGCGCTGAGCGGCCATGCGACCAGGGACAGCGCGCCGAGTGCGACGGCCCAGAAGGTCGCCCCTCCACCGTGGGCCATCAGCGCGACTTGGCTCGGCAGAAAGCCGAGAGCCGACACTATCCCCGGCAGACTCCCGAGCAGGAACGCTAGCCAGATGGTCACCGGCGCCAAACCCCGCTTGACGCCGAAGTATGCTACCAGCCCGTAGATCGCCACTGTGGCTGCTTGAGCGAACTGGTATGGCCACACGACGATGGATCCGGCTGGCAGCTGCCTAGTTCCCGTGAAGATCGTGTAGGCTTCCGGCACGAACATCACGGCGGTGGTCGCTAGTGCGCCAACAGCACGCACGGTCGCATACGCCACCGCTAGCCATGCCGCGCCCGTCAGCGGCGTCCCAGTCCAGCCCACTGCCGGCAGGAATGTGCTGCCATCGGCAGGTCGCTGTTCGCCAGACATGAGCTGCGACGCCCACGCTCCGAGAGCGACCCCGACGGCCTCCATGGCAGCCAGCATCATCGGCTGCAGGTCACTCCACAAAGAGCGCTGATACTCCGAGCCCGATAGCGACGTCACCGCGTTGAGCGCCAGGCGATCGCCCAGCGACACGATCGTGAGCAGCAAGCCAGCCAGGATGATGTAGAGCGCCGTCGCCTTTGGCGCTTTCGTGAATCGCAGCACGAGCGCGACGAAGACGGCAGCGAAGACGCCCCACACTACGTCGGTGACGGCCGTCGCTCGGAGCGCAAAGCCCAGCTCGTCGACTCGCGGCGAGTAGAACATGCCTGTGATCTGCATCTGCATCGGTTGGTAGACCAGGGCGCGGATGCAGCTCAGAACCGTCGCCACGCCCAAGATCCAAAGCGCGTCCGTACGCTCCTCGGCAGGGACGAAGCGGTCGAGGAATCGGTGCCACGCGCTCAGTTCCCGCAACTGAGAGGCCACCCGCCCGCTCGCCCGGGCCGTGCCCGAGCCATGCTCGCTCATCCCCCCACGCCCCCAGTCGTCTGGCTTAGAGCGGGACCGGCGAATCCTCAGCAGCCTCGGTTTCGGCAATCGCTTCGGCTGCTGCCGCTCCCGCCGCGTGCGCATCCTCGCACGCCTTGCCGTCGCCGAAGAGCAGCTCGCGCTCGGGCGTAGAGATAGCCGACCGGGCCTGGTCGCGCAGGTTGTTCACGCCGATGAAGAACTCGCGCATCATCGCGACGAGCAGGTAGCGACCCGTGGACGAGAGCACGAGCTCGTCGGCGTTGTCGACAGTAAAGGCCCCGGCCGAGCGGAAGAACGCCATCTCGAGGGCGAGCCCAAGCTCAATCGAAACGTCGAAGTCGGCCTTGAACGCGCGCTTGTCCAGGCGCATGCCGAAGAGCGCCATCAGGAAGCGGTACTGCATCCGCTCCTTCTTGTTGAACGCACGACTCTGAACAGCCGCCGTCTTGCCCTCGCCGATTCGCTCGCCGTACAGCTTGAGCGAGAACGTGTTCACGTAGAGCGCGCCCTCCAGGAACGAAAACGCGCCGCTGCCGATGCCCACGTAGTCTTCGTAGTCGACGATGTACTCGTCGATCATGCCGCCGCCTGTGCGCGAGAACGTCCACGCGCTGCCTGGCGTGAATCCGTCGGCCATCATCTCCGAGATCGTCATGTAGTACTTGTGCTCGCGGATGTAGTCGACCTTGCCCACGGTTCGCTTCAGCGACTCAGCGACGGCCGGTGAGGCCATCAGCGGGTAGAACGTCACTTGGTTGACGCCGGTGCTCTTTACCAGTTCGACATCGCGCTTGAGCGTCTCCCATGACTGGCTCGGAAAGTTGAATATCATGTCGGCGTTGATGGAGTGGAACGCTCCCTCGACCGACTTCAGCCGTTCCAAGATATCGGCCGCCGAGCCGTACTTGTCGTAGCGATCCATCTGCTTGAGCAGCGCGTCGTCGAGCGACTGGACGCCGACGCTGAACCGGTCAACGCGTCCCTGCAAGGGCTCGATCCACTTGGGATACAGGTGATTCGGGTTGGTCTCCGAGGAGACCTCCTTGATCGAGAACAGCTCCTTCGCCAGGTCGATCGTCTTGATCAGCTGCGGTAGATCGATGGTGGGGGTGCCCCCGCCGATATACATCGATGCAAAGTCGTAGCCCAGCGCTGCGACCATGCGCATCTCGGTGCGCAGGTTCTCGAAGTACGCGTCGGCCCTCTCCTGGTTGAACGGAAAGCGGTTAAACGAGCAGTACGGGCACAGCCGCTCGCAGAACGGGATGTGGACGTAGAGCAGGTACTCGCGGCCGGGCACCGGCACCGGTAGCTGGTCGATGCCGGACGGCGAAAGCGTGAGGTACTTGTCGTTCGTGCGGCGCATGACCGCGGAAAGCATTCGTTCGGAGAGCATAGGTTGTGTCCCGCTCCTTTGAGGCGCTTAGCTCGGCTGCCGAGCAGCCAGCGCCCGGTATGCGATGTCGTGTCGGAAGAACGAGCCATCGAATTGGACAAGCTCGACGGCCGCGTACGCGTTCTCGACGGCGGTTGGGAAGTCGCGCGCCACTGCGGTCACGTTGAGCACACGCCCGCCCGCCGAGACCAGCTCGCCATTCTCGGCAATCTTGGTGCCTGCGTGGTAGACGGTGACGCCAGGGATCTGCTCGGCGGCTTCTATGCCCGTGATGGGCTTGCCGACGCCGTACTCGCCCGGATAGCCCGCGCTCGCCATGACCACGGAGACAGCGACGTTCTGGGTCCACGACAGCAGGCCCATCGACTCGAGCTGGCCGTCCGCGAGCGCCATGAGCACCTCGGCCAGGTCGCTGTTGAGGCGCGGGAGCAGTACCTGCGTTTCGGGATCGCCAAAGCGTGTGTTGTACTCGAGCACCTTGGGGCCGTCAGCGGTCAGGATGAAGCCACCGTAGAGGATGCCGCGGAACCCGATGCCCTCCGAGTGCAGTGCGCGCGCCGTCATTTCGAGAATCTCGAGCATGCGCGAGTAGTCGGCGGCAGGCACGCCGGGAACCGGCGAGTAGACGCCCATCCCGCCCGTGTTGGGGCCCTTGTCGCCGTCGCCCACACGCTTGTAATCCTGCGCAGGCGCCATCGGCATGACCGTGGTGCCGTCCACGAAGGCGAGCAGCGAGACCTCGGGGCCCTCGAGGAACTCCTCGATGACGACCCTACTGCCAGCCTCGCCGAATCGCCCCGAGAAGCACTCCTCGACCGCCGAGACTGCCTCACTCATCTCGGTTGCGACCGTCACGCCCTTGCCAGCGGCCAGGCCGTCGGCCTTGACGACGATCGGTGCCGAATGAGAGCCGAGGTACGCGATCGCGGATTCACGATCGGTGAACGTCGCGGACTCACCCGTGGGAATCTTGGCGCGAACCATCAGGTCCTTCGCGAACGACTTGCTGCCCTCAAGCTGCGCGCCATCCTTGCCGGGCCCGACGGTTGGGATGCCGGCGGCGCGTAGCGCGTCGGCCAAGCCGCTGCAAAGCGGACCCTCCGGGCCGATAACCGCCAAATCGATGTCCTTGCTTCGCGCGAACTCGACGACAGCGTCGGCATCATCGGGATTGAGCGCCACGTTGTTGGTGACGCGCTCGCCGGCGGTTCCGCCATTGCCGGGCGCTGCGTAGATCGCGGTGACGTGCGGTGAAGACGCAAGTGAGTGAACGATGGCGTGCTCGCGGCCACCAGAGCCAAGCACGAGGATGCGCATGGGATCACCTGTCGGTCGTGTGTGGGCGAGGACTAGGGACGGCTTCGCGGCGTCGAGCCGCGGCTCCTGCCGCATTGTAGCCGAATCGCGGACCCGGGAGCGCGCGCAGCGGTCGCGCTCGCAGGCTTGGTGACGGTCGTGCCCACATGGGAGACATACTTCCTGCGGGCTCCTCGGCAGCCTGCCTTTGCAGCCAACCAAGGAGGACTCCATGGCAACGCTCGTCGCCATTGCGTACCCGAACGACCCCGACCGCGCGGCAGGCGCGGCTCAAGAACTCGTGAACCTGCCGTTCGCGGCCAGCGCCGACCTCGACGACGCCGTCGCGGTGGTCGTGAACGGCCACGGAGAGGCCAAGCTGCTGCAGTCGACCAACCTGACCACGCTCGGCGCGCTGGACGGCGCGCTCATCGGCTTGGTGAGCGGCGTCGTTCTAACGTTCGGTTTCCCGTTCTTGGCGCCGGTGGTCGCAGCCGGCGCGATGCTGGGCGCAAGCGCCATCGGCGCGGCGACCGGCGGCGTGGTGGGCCACTACACCGACATCGGAATCGACGACGAGTTCGTGCGCGACCTATCAGCCAAGCTGCCGCCCAACTCCTCAGCCCTCTTCGTGTTGATCGAGGCCGACAACCCCGACGACGTCATCGACCAGCTCGCCTCGTGCGGCGGCGAACTGCTGAGCACGGACCTGCCCGCCGAGCAGGCCCAGAAGCTGCGCGAGGCGCTCAAGCGCGAGCACGAGGAAGAGACCATCTAGCGCGGACCGTCGCCCGCGCTTCACGTGCGCCCCGGACGCGACTCGTCCGGCTCGCAATCGAAAAGGCCCCGGCATCGCTTCTCGCGGTCCGGGGCCTTCGTGTGCGTGAGGGTCGCGCTCGCCTAGGCGACTTCGCGTTGAGGTGCAGGCTGCGTGAAGCGTTTCGGCGTCACTTTGTAGCCCAGCGGCACGCCGAACAAAAGGCGAGTTTGAGCATCGAGCGCCGGCACCATTCCAAGGATGAAACCGAGTACCGGAAGCAGGAACCAGAGGAAGACGATCTCGATGGCCGTCTGTACCTTCGAGACTTCCCTGGGAGGAGGACAACGGTAGAGCTCCATGACGATCGAGGAGATCATGACCACAGTACCCACCGTGAACAGCACGTTGAGGAAGATCAGGTTCTCGGCGATCGAGTGGCGCCAGCCCAAGTCGTACCAGTGAAGGTGCGAGTAGTAGGCGCTCAGGATGTAGACGCTCGTCAGGAACACCCACGCCGTGACGCGCATGGTGTGGTCGTTGAGCACCTGCATCAGGCGGAAGAGCGCCGAGCCACGCGAAGCTGCGCTCTTGCGCTGCGTGATCTGGCCCCAGCAGTAGCCGACGTCCTCTGCACCCCAAGAGTGACGCTTGAGCTGCTCCGAGCGGTTCTTGACCGCGTCGGCCCAACCGTCGCCGTCGGTGGCATCACCGTAGGTCGGCAGGAAGATCGAGTGCGTCGCAATCTCTTCGCCGGTCTCGAACATGCAGTTCAGATAGGCGTGCCAGTCCTCGGGAATGACGGCCGGATCCCAGTAGCCGCACCGCTCGCAGAGCTGCAGTGACAGCGTGTAGGTCGATATGGGAAGCGAGTCGAACCACGGCATCGACAGCTCGGAGAGCTGAACCGCATGCTGCATCCAAGTCGTGAAGCGCACAGGCGCCGGAACCTGCCAGATGTTGTTGTAGAAGAACAGCGGCGCCTGCCAGAACGACAGGTGGCGGCGCTCCTCGGCGGCGAACGAACGTGCCACTGCCGAGAAGTAGCGGCGGTCGAGGACGGAGTCGGCGTCGCACGAGGTGATCGTGCACAGCGCCGGGTCGATACCCAGCTCGTCGATGGCGGCACGAGCGTGCTTGCCCGCCCACGCCTCGTTGGAGGACTTGCCCGGCTCTTCACCCTGAATGTTGCCGGGGTGGACGGTCGCCATCATATGCAGGTAGCGCTTGCCGAACTCGGCGATGAGGCCGTCGGCCTTGGCGCGAGCGTTCGGCTCGCGCTCCTCCATGCCGAGCACGACGATGACGCGCTCGTCGGCGCGATGCTGGATCGCTAGTGCCTCAAGTGTGCGGGCGATGATCTCGCGCGGCTCTTTGTAGGTTGGAACCACGACGACATGGCGCACGTCAGACGGGGCAAAGCCGAACTCGCCGATCTCGTCCTCGCCTGCTGTCCAGTCGACCTTCTTAGCGCGGAGAATGTTGCGTTCGCCCACCAACGCAAAGATGGACGTGACGCACATGCGACCGATGAAGTACGTCACGAAGACAGTCGCAATGGCGAGCCACACACCCGGGAACAGGATGCAGCCCAGAATCGTCACGATGATGGCGAGCCATGACACGGCTCCTGGCACGCTATGACCGAAGTTGCGGCGCGGATCGACCGCCTTCTTGAGTTCGTTTGACACTAATTCTCCCCTGAGGATGACGTCAGTTCAGTGGCGTCCGCTCTGTATCATACCCGAGGGCGCACATCGATGTGGTAACGATACTTTGCCAGACGCAGATTACGGCCGGCGCTCCCAGCGACGGAAGATCGTCTGCTCGCGGCTCGGACCCACGGCGATCATCGCGACCGGGCACTCGGCTAAATCCTCGATAAAGCCGATGTAGTCCCGCGCTTCCTTGGGCAGATCGCCGAACTCTCGGCAGTTGGTGATGTCCACTCCCCAGCCGGGAAGCTCCTCGTAGATCGGCTTAGCGTGATGAAACGCCGTCTGGTGGCTGGGCAGGTTGTTGTAGCGCTTGCCCTCGTACTCGTAGGCGACGCACACCTTGATGGTGTCGACCGCCGAGAGAACGTCGAGCTTGGTGATGACCAGGTCGGTCAGGCCATTGACCTGTACCGCGTAGCGAGCGATGACGCCGTCGAACCAACCGCAGCGCCGACGGCGGCCGGTGGTGGTTCCCCACTCGCCGCCAACCTTTTGCAGCAACTCGCCGGTCTCGTCGAACAGTTCGGTCGGGAACGGGCCGGAGCCTACTCGAGTGATGTAGGCCTTCGCGATGCCGAGCACGCGGTCGATGTGCTTCGGGCCCACGCCCGCGCCGGTGCAGGCGCCACCGGCTGTCGGCGAGCTCGAAGTCACGAAGGGGTACGTGCCGTGGTCCAGGTCGAGAAGCGTTCCTTGCGCGCCCTCGAAGAAGACCCACTGATCGGCCTCGAGCGCCTTGTTGATGACCGTGACGGTATCAGCGATATGGGGCTTGATGCGCTCGGCATAGCCCATGTACTCCTCGGCGATCTCGTCGACGGTGTAGGTGGGCATCCCGTAGACCTTCTCGAGGATGTCGTTCTTCTCGAGCAGCGCGGCTTCGAGCTTCTTGCGGAAGATGTGCTCGTCGGTGAGGTCTTGGACGCGCAGACCCAAGCGCGACGCCTTGTCCATGTACGCGGGACCGATGCCTCGGCGCGTGGTGCCGATCTCGTTGCCGCCGAGACGCTTCTCGGATGCGCCGTCGAGATCTCGGTGGTACGGCATGATGAGGTGCGCGTTGGAGCTGATGAGCAAGCGATGAGTCGACAGACCGTCGGCCTCGATGGTGTCGATCTCCTCGAGTAGCACCTTGGGGTCAATCACGACGCCGTTGCCGATGACCGGCGTGATATGCGGATACATGATCCCCGACGGGATGAGATGCAGCTTGAGCGTGCGTCCCCCGTGGATGATCGTGTGCCCCGCGTTGTTCCCGCCTTGGAAACGGACGACGTAGTCCATGTCGTCGGCGAGAAGGTCGGTGATCTTGCCCTTACCTTCGTCGCCCCACTGGGCGCCGACAAGGACGATTCCGGCCATGTGAGAACTCCTTGGAAACTCGGCCCCGCGGACTCATCTCTGCCGCTCCCGGGCCGGGCACTCCACCGTGGCGGAGCGCGCCGAGACAGTATGCCGCACGGGAGCCGCCGAGGGAAGCCGAGACGGGCCGATGGGTGTGAAGCGTCTGATTGCGGTGGTCGGTCTCGCGGCAGAACGAGCGATTTTGGGGGTTTACAGTCACGTTGGCCCAGTTTATGTTAGTGAGCGATAACTACGCATCTTGGGACGGAGTCTCACGTGCTCGATAGCTCGAATGACATGAAGCGGAACGGGGCGGCCGGGTGAACCGACGCAATATCACACTGGCCGTTGTCGGACTGCTCGTGGTCGGGCTTGTGGTCGCACTCGTCGTGCGCGCTTCTGCTGGCCCGCCCCCCGGTCGCCTGCTCGTCGCCGGTGACGTGCGCGTGAACTCGCGGACGGTGGTTGCCCCGACGATTACCACGCCGACTGTCGACTTCTCCGTGGGCATTCCCAGCTCGGCCACGCCCACTGCCAAAGCGCCCGCGCAACCCACTCGTAGCAGCCAGCCGGTTGTCTCGGGCAGACTAACCAGCGTCAAGGTCGTCGTCGGCGACCATGTGACCCAGGGGCAGGTCATCGCCCAACTCGACACCAAGCTGCTCGACTTGGGAGTGAAGCAGGCCAAGGCCAACGCTGCACGTTCGCGAGCTAACACGGCGATGCTCGCCGACACGCTAGACACCTTGAACGACGCGCTGGACAAGATTCCGAGTGCGCGCGCGACTGCCTTTTCAACCGCGTACGGAATGATTGACGCAGCGATCGGCAAGGCCAAGGGGACGCTGGTTCAGCAACACGCCGCAGCGGTGGCGGGAAAGCCTCAGCTCGAGGCCGGGATCGCACAGCTGAAGGCCGGAATAGCACAGACGGAAGCCGCCATCGCGGGACTGAAGACGCAGATTGCGTCGCTGCCGCCGAATGACCCGCAGATTCCCGCGCTCAAGGCCAAACTCGCCGGAGCCGAGCAGGCGCTGGCCGGCATGCAGAAGCAACTCGCCACGTTGGAGAAGACGCTGGCCGGCATCAATACGTTCCTCAAGCAGTGGCCAACCATCCTCAAGACTCTCGCCACTCAGACCGCAGCGGCCAAGGCCAAGGCCGGTGCGGCGATCAACACGGCGATCGACTCGGCCGTGAGCAAGATTCACGACGCCAAGACCAAGGTCAAGAACGCGAAGTCGGTCCTTAAGATCATCTCGGACTCCTCGCAGATCGGCATCGACCTGGCCGTCGCCAAGCGCGCGCAAGCAACAATCCTCGCGCCGGTGTCCGGCGTGGTCACCTACGCAGTGCCCAGCGGCAGCATCGCAATCGTGGGAGCGCCCATCGTCCGAATTCAGGTTGACGGGCCGGCCCTCATCGACACATACCTGACTCCCGAGCAGCTGCAAAGCGTGCGCCTTGGCGCCCCAGCTGACATCACGTACGACTCGGCTCCGGGCAAGGTGCTCCATGGCACCGTGGCCATCATCGGGACCACCGCGCTCTACCCGCCGACAAGCTTTGCCACCGACGTCGTGCATATGACGCGCACGATCCGGGTCACCATCCGGTTGAACTCCGGCGACTCGCCTCCACAGGGCACGCCGGTCGACATATCGATCCACACGAACTAGCCGCTACCCGCGAGCGTCGTAGAGCAGAGCAGAACAGAACAGGAGCGTTGAGGACATGAGGAAGCGCATCATCCCGATCCTGATCGTGGTCGTGGTGCTGGCAGGTGTCGGCTACTACTGGTGGTCGAACTACTCGTCGAGTGCCGCAGCCAACTCGGAGCTCGGCGGTAGCGGCACAATCGAGGCGCAGCAGATCGCCATCACGCCGCAGACCAGTGGCCGTATCATCGTTGCGCCGCCAGTCGAGGGCGTGGCCGTAAAGACTGGCGACGTGCTGTACAAGCTCGACCCGACCACACTGAAGCTGCAGATCAAGAGTGCCCAGGCTGGCGTCACGGCTGCTGAGTCGAACTACCGCCACGTCAGGGACGACAGCTCCTCGACGCGCGCCGAGAAAGACGCCGCGAAAGCACAGTGGCAGCAGGCCCAAATCGCCGAGCAGATGGCGGTGGTGCAGCTAGGCTACACAACCATCAAGTCGCCGGCAGACGGCATCTTGAGCAGCATCGCGCAGAACGTTGGCGAGAACGCCGTGCCCGGCACAACGCTGGCGATGCTCAGTGAGATCGACTCGCTTACGGTGACGATCTACGTGCCGGAGACGCAGATCGGCCAGGTCAAGATGGGCCAAGCCGGCACGCTGACAACCGACTCGACCACGAAGGTCTACAACGCGAGAGTCAACTACATCTCCTCGCAGGCTGAGTTCACGCCTTCGTCGATCGAGACCAAGGACCAGCGCGTCAAGCTGGTCTACCAGGTCCAGCTCAACATCACCGACGCCGACTCCAACCTCAAGCCCGGAATGCCTGCCGACGTGGTGCTCAAGTGACCGACGCCGCTCCCAACAGCGAACTGGCGATCGACGCCCGCGAGCTCGTCAAGGAGTTTCGCTCGGTGACAGCGGTCGACCACGTGTCGCTCCGAGTCGCCAAGGGCGAGGTCTTCGGCTTGGTCGGCCCTGACGGCGCGGGCAAATCGACGCTCATTCGCATGCTTGCGACCACGCTCGCCCCCACCTCTGGCGATGCTTACATCTTCGGGAAGTCGGTCATTACCGACCCGCATGGCGTCAAGCCGCGCATCGGCTACATGTCGCAGGCGTTCTCGCTCTACGGCGACCTCACCGTCACCGAGAACCTGCGCTTCTTCGCACAGCTCCGAGGCGTGCCTCACGCAGAGTTGCACGAGCGCTCTGCTCGGCTGCTTGAGTTCTCGGGACTGACCGAGTTCGCCAAGAGGCAGGCGCAGTTCCTGTCGGGCGGCATGAAGCAGAAGCTTGCGCTGGCGGCCACGCTGATTTCCGAGCCCGACCTGCTCTTCCTCGACGAGCCCACCACCGGTGTCGACCCCGTGTCGCGTCGCGAGTTCTGGCGCATCATCAGCGACCTACACCGCCAAGGAATCACCGTGCTGGTCGCCACGCCGTATATGGACGAGGCTGAGCGCTGCAACGAGATTGCCTTCATGACGCAAGGCGAGATCATCCTGCGAGACACGCCTACGGGCATGAAGCGACGCGTCCCCGGACGCGTACTGGAAGTCGCGGTGCCTAACTACCGCGAGGCGATGCCACTCGTGCGCTCGCTGCCGTTCGTGAAGAGCCTCGAGGTATCCGGTGAACTCCTCCGCGTGCTTGTTGCGCGCGACGAAGAGTACCCGAACGCGCAAGGCGAACTGGAAGCGGCGCTTTCCAACGCCGGCTTCTCGGTGCAGCACATGCGATCGGCTCCGACCGACCTTGAGATGGCATTCGCCACACTCATCCCCTCGGCCGAGCTCCCCAAGCTCACTGACGATGAGACCATTCTGGCGGTGGCCGAATGAGACGTATCTGGGCCATCGCGCAAAAAGAGTTCATCCACATCATCCGAGACCCGCGGCTGCTTATGGTCATTGTCGCGATGCCTCTGATCCAGATGTTCCTGTACTCGTACGCCCTTTCGTTCGACGTCAAGAACCTGCCGACGGCTACTCTCGACTTTGACCGAACCACACAGTCACGCCAGTACCTCGACGCCCTGCAACAGTCCAACTACTTCAAGGTCAACCAGACGCTGGGCTCGTACTCCGAGGTCGACAATGCATTCATGTCCAACAAGGACAACGTCGTTGTAGTCGTCGGTTCCGGGTTCGGAGACGCCCTCGCGGCAGGCCGCGCCGGCAACGTGCAAATCATTATCGACGGTTCCGATGCGAACTCGGCACAGCTCGCGCAGGGCTACACGGCTGCGCTCTCCAGAGTCTATGGCAGCAAAGTCGTGGTGACCCAAGTCCAAGCGAAGGGTTTCTCAACAGCGTCGGTGCCGTCGCTCAGCGGCAACACGCGGGTCTGGTACAACCCTGAAGGCAAGTCCGCTGCCTACTTCGTGCCCGGCCTCATCGTGGTGCTCGTGACCATGGTCATGGTGTTGCAGTCCGCCAACACCCTGGTCAAAGAGAAGGAAAACGGGACGTACGAGCAGCTGATTGTCTCACCTGTTCGAAAGATTGAACTCATGGTGGGAAAGATCGCGCCGTGGACCCTTATCGGCGGACTCGAGATCATCATCATTGCGTCCGTAGGCATCCTTGGGTTCAACATACCGTTCCGCGGCTCCGCGCTGCTCCTTGCCTTGGCGAGCTTGCTGTACGTGGCCTGTACGTTGGGCATGGGCTTGATCATTTCGGCGAGGGCGTCTTCGGTCGACACCGCGAACCAGCTCGCCGCCCTCGTAGGCTTCTTGCCGACGTTCATGCTCTCGGGATTCATCTTTCCAATCAGCAGCCTTCCACTCGCGCTGCAGCTGATCTCGTACTGCTTCCCAGGGCGCTATTTCATGGTTATCACCCGCACGATCTTCCTGAAGGGCGGCGGCCTCGAGGTTCTCTGGCCGCAGTACCTCGCCCTCACGATCTTCGCGGTCACCATCGTCACGCTCGCCGCCAGCATGTACCGAGAGAGGACGTGATCGCGCATGTCATGGCGTAGAATCCGCCTCCTGATCTGGAAAGAGTTCACGCAGCTCAGCCGCGACCGTTCGATGCTGCCAATCCTCTTCATCATGCCGATCGTGATGCTGCTGATGTTCGGCTACGTGGTGGGCAGCGACATCAAAGACCTCAAACTCGCCGTGCTCGACAACGACCACACAGTGCAGTCGCAACAGGTTGTCGATGCGTACGTCAACTCGTCTTACTTCACAGTTGCCGCGCGACCTCAAACCGAGGCACAGCTCAAGCAAGTGATGGACGGAAGCCAGGCGATCATCGCAATCGATATCCCCAAGGGGCTCGGTGACGCAGTCCGCCAGCACCGCTCGGCGCAGATCGGCGTGATCGTTGACGGTTCCGACAGCCGCACGAGCCAAGTCGCCATGCAGTATTCGAGCGGAATCATATCTTCTCTCAGCGGCAAGTTCTTCCCGCAACCGGGGGGGCTGAGCGCCGGCGGTGTCAACGTGCAAACGCGAATCTTCTATAACCCGACATTGCGCGCGGTGAACACGATGGTGCCGGCTCTGCTCGCATTCATCCTGATGATGTCGACCACCAACATCATGGCTCAGGCAATCGTGAAGGAACGCGAGCGCGGCACGTTGGAACAGCTCTTCGTGACGCCGATCGGGCGTACGGACTACTTGGTCGGCAAGGTGTTGCCGTACGTCTGCGTCGCGGCCGTCCAGGTGGTGATCACATTCGTGGTCGGCGTGCTGTGGTTCCAGGTGCCTTTCGACGGGTCACTGATCCTGATCGGCTGCGGGCTCCTGCTCTTCATGCTTTCGGCGCTGGGCATCGGCATGCTGATCTCGCTGGTGTCCCGTACGCGACAGCAGGCGCAGCAGACATCCCAGCTCATGCAGATGCCTCAGATGATGCTGTCCGGCTTCATGTTTCCGATCGCCGCCTTCCCGACGTGGCTGTACTACCTGACGTTCCTCATCCCGTTGCGTTACATCCTGGTCATCGTGCGGTCGAACTTCCTGAAGGGATCCACCTTCATGGAGCTTTGGCCTCAGTTCCTCGCGATGGCGTTGTTCTCCATCGGCATCTTCATCCTCGGCCTGTCGCGCTTCCAAAAGCGCCTCGCCGACTAGCAGAAAGCAAGAAGCAGACATGCGTTTCCCCTGGTCAAAACGTGAGATTACCGAGCGCGTGCTGCGCGATGGCGACAACGCCATTGACGTCAAGGGCCTGCGAAAGGTGTTTGGCGAATTCGTAGCGGTCAATGCGATCAATCTCGAGGTCAAGCGCGGCGAGATCTTCGGCTTCCTGGGCCCCAACGGTTCGGGCAAGACGACGACCATCCGGATGCTGTGCGGCACGATCGACACATCAGGTGGCTCGGCGACGGTCATGGGCTACGACGTCGACACGGAAGCCGAGATGGTGCGCTTGAACATCGGGTACATGTCGCAGAAGTTCTCGCTGTTCCAAGACCTGACTGTCGACGAGAACCTGCGCTTCTACGCCGGTGTCTACGGCCTGTCGCCCGAGAAGTTCGCCGAGCGCCGCAAGTACATCCTGCGCATGGCCGACCTCGAGGGCCGGGAAGGCGAACTGACCGGCAACCTCTCGGTGGGCTGGAAGCAGCGGCTCGCGCTAGGCTGTGCCACCATCCACGAGCCCAAGCTCATCTTCCTCGACGAACCCACCTCCGGCGTCGACCCCAACGCCCGACGTCAGTTCTGGGAGTTGCTGTACGAGCTCGCCAACTCCGGCGTGACGCTCTTCGTCACCACCCACTACATGGACGAGGCGACGCACTGCAACCGCCTCGCGTTCATCTACCGCGGCGACATCATCGCCGACGGCACGCCGCAGGAGATCAAGGCCTCTCTGGCCGCCGATACGATCCTGCAGCTCGAAGTCGCCGACGGCGAAGCAGCCCTCGCTGCGCTGAAGGACAACCCGATGGTCGAGGAAGCGTACATGCAGGGCGCGCTACTCAACGTCAACATCGGCGAGCACAAGGCGACCGACGCCGACTTGCCCGCTTTTCTCGGCAACGCTGGCTTTGAGGTCACACACCTTGAGCCGGTCGAGCCGACGCTGGAGGACGCGTTCGTGCACCTCGTGGGCCTGCAGGGGGGCAGGGCGTGATGACGTGCGCGGCCAGCGCCCTGAATCTTGAGCCGTACCGCTACTTCGAGGATTTCATCGAGGGCCGCCGAGGCGAGATCCTCGACGCGGCGCTCGCGGTCTTTGGCGAGAAGGGCTACGAAGCGGGCACCATGCGCGAGATCGCGGCGCGTGTCGGCGTGAGTGAGCCAGCCATATACCGTCACTACGAGAGCAAGGAAGCGATTCTCGCCGATATCGTCGCAACGGCTGGCGATCGCATCTCAGGCTATATGCGGCAGGGATTTGCCCGCATCAACGGCTCCAACATCGAGCCGATGCTCTACGAGCTGCTCGAGATGCGCCGGCGAGGCGTCGCTGCGAAGCACGCCGCGCGGGTGAAGGTGGCGGAGGGCGGCGGGCAGAGCACCGTCATGGCGCGAGCGGCCAACGGCGGCGCGGGCGGCATCATGCACATCCTCTTCCACGCGGCGCCGCACAACGAGCACTTCATCGGACTGATGCGCGCGCACCTGAGCGAGCCGATGATGCGGAACGTCGCCGACATGGTCCCTCGGGTGGATGCCGACTTCGGAATCGAACGCACCGCCGAGGAGACCGAGGGCTGCGTCCGCGTTTTCATGAGTCTGTTCGTCGGGTACTTCACGACGTCGCTATTCTTCGACGCCCCACCCAACGACAAGGCCATCGTCGGCGGGATGCTCGCTATCATGGGCTGGAAGCCCAAGGAGCAGGTCGGCTAGCTAGGCGCTGCGTAGCGCGCTGCTGCTGAACCCGATGAGCGCGACCGCGACGGCAGCCGCGCCTGTGAGCGCCGTGAGCAGCGGTATCGACGTCCTGTCGGCGAGTGCGCCGGCCCCCACGAGCCCGACCACCATGGCAAGCCGGGTCGCCGTGGTCAGCGCGGCCATGACACGACCGCGCAGCTCGGGGCTGGCGTGCGTCTGCATGATGGTTGTGGCCGGGATGAAGAACCACATGTTGGCCACCCCGCCCATCACGAACAGGATCACCGCGACCCAGATGGTGCCCGCAAGCGAGATCAGCATCAGCGACGCCCCGAAGGCCGCCGTGCCGAACAGGAACTTCAGCCCCGGCCGACCCGGACCGCTGCGCGCAACCGCGAGCGCGCCGATGAGCGCGCCCACGGCGATGCCTGCGTCGAGCAGCGCGAGCCCCGGCGCGCCCGCCTTGTAGCGCACGAGCGCCAGCGCGTAGCAGATCGAGATGGCCGCCGAGCCGAATACGGCCGCCGGGATGTAGACGGCCATCAGTTCGCGCAGGATGTTTGAGCGCCCGATGAACTCCAGGCCTTCGCGAGCCTCGCCAAGCACGCTCGGTGGCTCGACGCTGTGTGCTGAGGGAGCGCGACGGTACGTCATCGAGTAGATCATGATCGCCGAGAAGACGAAGGTGGACGCGTCGACGATGAAGGCTCCGCGGTATTGCAGCACCGACATCAGCGCTCCACCCAAAGCTAGCCCGACCAGTTCGCTGACCGATTCGGAAGCATTGTCGAGTGAGTTGGCGGCCATGAGCTGGTCGGCAGGGACGATATCGGGGATGACCGCGCGCTTTGCAGGCAAGAAGAACAGGGCGATGGTCGAGACCGAGAACGCGATGAGATAGGCCCAGTAGAGGCCGAATGGGACGACGAACGGAATCGAGAGCACGAGTATGCCGCGCGCGATATCGGCCCACACCATAGTAGTGCGGTGATCCCAGCGATCGACATAGACGCCGGCGAATACGCCGAAGATTGCGGCCGGCAGGAAGGTGATTCCGAGCATCAGGCCCATCTGCAGCATTGAGCCCGTGATGGCATAGACCATCATCGCCATGGCGATCTGATTGATCTTGTCTCCGACGACAGACACGATCTGGCCAAGCCAGAGGCGTCGATAGTCAGCCACGCGAAGTGGCGCGAAAACCCCAGTCAGCACCCGGCTCCCCTTCCGAGCCCGACACATGTCGGTGGAGAGCGCCGCAGCTAGCCGGCGCAAACCCCCTTACGGCCCGGTCCCCACCGGGCTCGAATCATGGTGGACTACCGCTTCGTCACTGTCCAGTCAGTCCACAGATTTCCCACGAATCGCACGCCGGGTGGCGCTATGCGCCTGATCCGGCAACCGCGCGCGCCGCAATCACACCACTTGCGCTGGACTGCAGTAGCCCTCGGGTGATCCCCGCGCCGTCGCCGATGGCGAACAACCCTTCGATCGTGGTTTCGAGTTCCGCCGATACCTTGACACGCGAGCTGTAGAACTTGACCTCCACGCCGTAGAGAAGCGTGCTCGGACCGCTGATGCCGGGCGCAAGCGGCTCCATCGCATCGAGGAACTCGATGATGTCCGTGAGGTGGCGGTAGGGCAGCACCGCCGAGAGGTCACCGGGTGTGGCATCCGCCAGCGTAGGCTCTGCAAGCGACTGCGCGATGCGGTCCGGCGTGGAACGACGCCCCGCCTTCAGGTCGACCAGCCGTTGCACTAGGATGCCGTCGCCAAGCAGGTTTGCGAGTTTGGCGATTGACCGGCCATACGTGATTGGATCGCGAAACGGCTCGGTGAAGCGCGTGCTGACCAGCACGGCGAAGTTAGTGTAGCCCGTCTTGGAGTGCGCGTAGCTGTGTCCGTTGACGGTAACGACGTCGCCGTAGCTCTCGGTAGTGACCTCGCCGTGCGGGTTCATGCAGAAGGTACGCACGGCATCGCCGAAGGCCTTGGTGTGGTAGATGAGCTTCGCCTCGTAGAGCGCGTCAGTGAGTCGGTCCATGACTGGCGAAGGGCACTCGACGCGCACGCCAATGTCGACCGCATTGTTGACGAGCGAGAGCCCGAGCGCGTGGGACTGGTCTGCGAGCCAGTCGGCGCCTTCTCGGCCGGGAGCGGCGATGACGTTTGGCGCACTTGCGACCGAGCCGTCGGCAAGCTCCACGCCAGTCACGTGTCCGCCCTCAGCGAGGATGCGCTTGGCAGCGACGTCGGTTCGAACTGTCACGCCGGCCGCTTCGAGCGCGACGCGCATAGCGTCGAGTACCTCCGGCGAGCGATCGGTACCCAGGTGGCGGATGCGCATCGGGACGAGTTTCATGCCTGCCAGCGTGGCCTCGCGCTCAAGCTCCACAGCGGTTGCCGGGTCGGGGCCGTGAACCTCCGTGGTGGCACCGTACTCCAGCCAGAGTTGGTCGGCGTATTCGAGCAGCTCCTCGAGCTCGGCCTTGGGTACGTAGTCTCCTAGCCAACCGCCTACCTCGGTGGTGAGCGTGAGCTTCCCGTCCGAGAACGCGCCGGCGCCGCCCCAGCCCGTCATGATGTCGCAGGTGCGGCAGCCGACGCACGAGGTGCGCCGAGCCGGACAGCGGCGGTTCGCGATTGGGTGACCCTTCTCCACTATCAGCACGTCTGTGATGCCCGCCCGAACCAACTCAAGTGCAGCAAAGATGCCGGCGGGTCCGGCACCGACGATGACGACACTGTAGGTCTCAGAGCTCACGTTGTTCCTTATGTTCGAAGTCACGTTGACTGTACCGCGTTGGTCTGACATTCCCGCAACGAACTCACGGGGGTTTCAGGCCGTCGGTTATCATACATGGGGTGTCAGCCCTGCGGGTTTATCGGCGTCTAGAGTTAGATGGGAGGTCGTGAAATGGCGACAGACGGCTCGGCTCGGCCGAATCCCCGAGTGACCATCTACACGACGCCCACGTGCTACTGGTGTAAGGTCGCCAAGGCCTATCTCGCCAAGGAAGGCGTGGCATTCCGCGAGGTGGACATCACCCGCGATCGCCGAGGACTGCGCGACATGGTTCTCATGAGCGGTGGCCGGGCTGTACCGGTGCTACGCGTGGGCGAGCATGCGATGACCGGCTGGGACGAGCGAGAGTTCGAACGCCTTCGCAGCGGCAAGTTCAAGCGACGATGAGACGAGTCATGACGCGTATCCCCAATCGCTCGGCCGCACGGCTAGTAGTCGCACTCGTGTTGCTCGGCGCCTCGGCGCTGGCGTCTGGCTGCATCGGCACATCATGGCCAGCGGCCGAGGTCGCGGCGCGCCAGGAGACTGCAACCGCGACATCCATCCCGTCGACGTCTCTTCCTGACACGTCCGACACAACCGCATCGGCACTCGCGTCCGAAGCGCCAGAGGACCCGGCGGGTGTGGTGTCGATCGAGCCGACGGTTGGTGTGACGAGCAAGGCGAGCAGTGCTCCGTGGCCTGCGTACGCGCCAGCGTTGCGGGCTCGCTGGACGGGAGTCTACTTCCGGCACGCGGCCATGGGCAGGAAGATGGTGGCGCTTACTTTCGACGACGGGCCCTTCGCGAACTCGATGGTCCGAGCCACCGACATCCTCATGCGGGCGCACGCGAAGGCGACCTTCTTTTGCGTGGGCGGCCGAGTGTTTCACAACCCCGACGAGACGCGGTACGCCTGGAGTCACGGGATGGAGATCGACAACCACACGTGGTCGCATCGCGAACTGACGCGATCGAGATCCGACGACCTGACGCAGATCCTTGCGACGGATGCCATCATCGGCGAAGTGACAGGAGTTCGTCCGTTGTGGGTGAGGCCGAAATCGGGCTCCGCCGACGCAACAGGCGTCGCAGCGGTATTCGATAGCGGCCACTTGCTCGCCGGCTGGAACGTTCACGCCGGAGACACAGGAACGTGGACTTCGGAGCAGATCACGAAGCACGTCTTGGAAACCGTCAAGCCCGGCGACGTGGTCGACCTGCACGTGACAAACCCGCGCACGATTCAGGCCCTGCCTGGGATGCTTGCCGGCCTGAAGGCCCGTGGGTATCGGATGGTCACGCTCAGCACACTGGCGCTGGCGTCGCAGTAGGGCGTTGGTGGAGGCGCATGTGCGCTAGCTGTTGCTGCGCCGCCTACGATATACCGCTCCGCCACCGCCGTGGGAGCCGAGGTCTATGAGCAGCGCGATGGCCAAGATGACCCAGTCGAGCGGGCTTAGCCCGTTTGGAGCCACGAACACGTAGGCAAGGGTCGTCCACGGCAGAATGAAGAAGCCAAGAATCGGCCAGAGTCCCGGGAAGAGCAGCCAGCCCTGAAACGTGAGCGCAAAGCGCCCCGGATTCGTGATCCACCAGAAGAACAGCGCGATGCGCGGCGCTCCAATCATCACCAACGCAAGAAGACAGCAGCCCATGGCCCCTCCTAGGAATTCCAACCGTCGGGGAGGTCATACCCTACAAGCGTCATTTGCTCCAGCCGGACCAACTTTGGAACTCGGCTGACAGGGATGCCCTGCGCTCAACCGGCAACCACGACGCCTCGACGGCGTTAAGAGAGAGCCGGCGAAGCTCGGACCGCGTCCACCCGCACGCCTCTTCGAGTTGGCGGTACTCGTCGGCGAGGCTGGTCTGAAACATCTTCGGGTCGTCGGAGTTGAGCGTGACCAGCACGCCGGCGTCGAAGTACTCGCGAATCGGGTGGGAGCGCAGGTCCGCACAAACCCCCGTCCTCACGTTTGACACCGGGCACATCTCGAGCGGAATCCGGTTCTTTGCGAGGTAGGTTACCAGGTCGGAGTCCTCCCGAGCCCGGGTGCCATGGCCGATTCGCTCGGCACCGAGCTCCAAGAGGGCGTCCCAGATGCTGTTCGGGCCAGCCGCCTCGCCCGCATGCGCGGTCGTGTGGAACCCGAGCTCCCGCGCCAGCTCGTAGACCGGTCGGAACGGCCGAGGCGGGAACGCCTGCTCCGAACCGCCGATTCCGATGCCGATGACCCCGAGGTCCCTGACTTCGGCCAGCGCTTCGAGCGCGCTGAGGCCGGATACGGGTCCCATGTCGCGAACGAGGTCGGCGACAAGCGCAATCTCAATCTCGGACACCTTCGCAAGCCCGGTGCGGATGGCTTGCGTGACGCCCTGCACCGACAGCCCGATGCTCTCGAACGGCACTGGCGAGTAGAACACCTCGGCGTAGCGGATGTTCTGGGCGGCCATGTCGCGCGCGACCAGCTCGGCGATGAGCGTGAAGTCGTCGTATTCGCGCAGGTACTGGTTCTTCCACAGCCACGTCTCGATGAAGTGCGGGAAGTCGGAGTACTGGAAGCGCTGGGCCAGCGCCGCGACGTCGGGGACCGATGGGTCGCCGCCGTACTTCTGGATGAGCGCGAACAGCGCCTCGTGAGGGATCGCACCCTCCATGTGGACGTGCAGTTCGACCTTGGGGATGCCGTCGTACCAGGTCATGGCTACTGCGCCATCCGCAGCCGGAACGCCGACCACGTGTCGTCGATGCCCACGATGCCTAGCGGGCGCATGCCCAGCTTCTCGGCCAGGTACCAGACGCTGTCGCGATTCATGTCGAGCCCCGCAGTCTTGGAGCCTTTGCGATAGAAGACCCAGAGTGCAGCCTTGGGTGCGAGGCCCTCGACGGCCGGAGGCATGAGCCCTTCGAGCTCGGAGCGCTCGTGGACGAAGAGGAGAACGAGCTGCGCCTCGGTCGGCGCGACGAAGGCCACGTCATCCGGCAAGCCGAGCGACTCGACGATGCCGGGAACCGGGTTGAGAACGGCGACAGTGGTGCCCGGTTTGATGCGGGCTTTCTCGGCGGGCGTCTTGTCTGGCATCACATCCCCCGCCCCCTACGCCTGGTTCGTGAAGTCCACGAACTTGGTGAACCTCTCCATGAACACGAGCGGGACCTGGCCGGTCGGTCCGTTCCTGTGTTTGGCGACGATAATCTCAGCGACGCCCTTCTGAGGACGACCTTCTTCTTCCTCGCTGTGCGGATCGGTGTTGCGATCGATGAACATGACTACGTCGGCGTCTTGCTCGATGGCGCCGGACTCGCGCAGGTCGGAGAGCTGAGGGCGCTTGCCTGCTCGCTGCTCGACCGCTCGCGAGAGCTGAGAGAGCGCAAGGACTGGAACGCCCAGTTCCTTGCCGAGAATCTTCAGCCCACGTGAGATCTCGGCAATCTCGGTCTGACGGTTCTCGGAGCGGCGGCCCTGGGGCTGCATGAGCTGGAGGTAGTCGACGACAATCAGTCCCTTTGGCTTGTCGCGCAGCTGGCGGCGGGCCTTGGCGCGAAGCTCGAGGATCGAGATCGACGGCGTGTCGTCGACGTAGAACTCGAGGTTGGCGAGCTTGCCCATCGCGGTGTGGATTGCGTACCAGTCGGCGTCTTTGACGAAGCCGGTGCGCACGTCCTGCAGGTTGATGCGGGCCTCGGCGCAGAGCACGCGCTGGACGAGCTGCTCGGCGCCCATCTCTAGCGAGAAGATGGCGACTGCCGTGCCGGCCTTGGCTGCATTGACGGCCATGTTCAGCGCGAGCGCGGTCTTGCCCACCGATGGGCGCGCGGCCAGGATGCACAGGTCGCCCTTGTGCAGGCCGGCCAGCAGCTTGTCGAGCTCCTTGAAGCCTGTGGGAACGCCAGTGATGTGCTGCTTGTTCTCGGCGAGCTCCTCGAGCTCCTTGAAGGAGACTTTGAGCAGATCGTTGATGTACTTGAAGTTGGACTGCACGCGTTTGTTGGTGACGTCGAAGATGATCTTCTCTGCATCGCCCACGACCTCGGCGATGTCGTCGGGCGCGTCGTAGCCCAGCGCAACGATGTCGGTGCCAGCAGCGATGAGCTGGCGTAGCGTGGCGGTGCGCTTCACGATGTCTGCGTAGTGGGGCCAGTTGGCGGCTGTTGGCACGACGCCCGTCACGTCGAGCAGGTACGGCTTGCCGCCCGCGGCCTCGAGCTCGCCGGTGGACTCTAGCCGGTCTGCGACCGAAAGGTGGTCGACCGGAATCGAGCGAGAGGAGAGATCCGCCATCGCCGTGAAGATGCGGGCATGGGCGGGTCGCATGAAGTCCTCGGGCTGCAGGAGCGCAAGCGCGCCCTCAACAGCCTCGGAGGAGAGGAACATCGCGCCGAGCGTGGCCTGCTCGGCTTCGAGGTTGTGCGGCTGGACGCGGTCGAGCCCGTTGCTGCGCGGGCGGGACTTGCGATCCATGATGTCGGCCATGTGGCGAGATCCTCTCTGGCGTGCATTTCGAGTCGACTTCGCCGCGCGGGGGGTGCGCGGCTCCGCAAGCATAGCGGGTAGGTCTGACATCGAATTGTCGTCACGGCGGCTGTCCACAGCCCCACGCGCCTGCGACGTGCGCGAATGCCCGTTATCCACCGAATCCACGGATTGTGAACTGTTTTCGTACCCGGCGCTTACCTGCATCGCAGGCGGACGGATGGCAGACGTCGGACTTGGCGCGACGGGCGAACAAGCAGCGGCGCCGCCCCCGAATTGGGAGCGGCGTCGCGGTTGGAGCTCTGTGCTTTGGTACTACTCGGCGGCCTCCGTGGGCTCCTCGGCAGCTTCCTCGACGGCCGTATCGGCCTCGACCTGCTCCGGCGTCTCCTCGACGACCTCGACGAACGGCTCGCCGTCGGCGCTGATGCCCTCGACGACCTCGACCACGGTGGTCGGGACCTCGACGTGGCCCTCGGCAACGACGTTCACGGTCAGCTCGGCCTTGACGTCGCGGTAGATGGCGACGTTGATGATGTGCGGGCCGATCTCCTTGATGGTGCCGTGAGTCTCGATCTTGCGGCGATCGACCTCGACGCCCAGCTGCTCGAGCAGTGCAGCCTCGATGTGGTGCGTCGTGACGGAACCGAAGAGACGGCCCTCGTCGCCGACCTTGGCCTCGACCTTGACGGTCTTGCCATCGAGCTTGTCGAACGTGCTCTGAGCGTCGCCGAGGCGATTCTCTTCGCGGGCCTTGATGTTGTGCGAGCGAAGCTCGAGCTGCTTCAGATTGCCCTTGGTGGCCTGGATGGCGACCTTGCGCGGAAGCAGGTAGTTCACAGCGAAGCCCTGGGCGACCTCGATCACGTCGCCCTCGCCTCCGCGGCCTTTCAGTTCCTGCAACAGAATGACCTTCATTGTTACTCCTTAGATGTCGCCAGGCGTCTCGCCCGGACGGCAGTTAGTTCTTTAGAAGCGATCCGACACCACGGGATTGGGTGACGACGGCGTCACGCCATCCCTCGGGAGGCGTCGGAAGTTGACCCAGAAATCGACGAGCCCTACAAAGCCAAGAGGAATCCCGGCCAAGAACGCGTCGATCACGGCGAGCGCAGCCAACGCCAGGATGCGCACGCCAGGACCGACGCCGGTCCTATCGAGCACTCCCGCCGATACCCCGAGGCCCTGGAGGCTGAAGAGCGCCCCGCAACACCAGACGAGGTTCAGTCCGACCGTACCCCACGTCGCGGCGTGAGCGATGGGCGAATACGAAGCCGCCAACGCAAACAGGCCGACAACGAAGGGCCACAAAACGTGCGGGCTCAAATCGAGACGAGCAAGCGACGGGACCATAACCGTACGGCCCGAACGCTTCGCCGCCCACGCAACCCCGTAGATCACGGCGATCGCCGTCACGAGTCCGGTGACGAAGTACATCATCGGGATAAGCGACAGCAGCGTGTTCACGGTGTCGTGCATAGCCTGTGCGGTTGCGGCATTGCCACCTCCAGCGGCTTGCGCCTGCTGGGCGACGGCCGCCTTCAGCTCAGACGACAGCAGCGCGTACAGCGACGTCCCTTGACCCTTGAGAAGTACGTAGTCGCGCCCCGCTCCAGCCACGGCGAGCACGGCTGTGAGCACAGCGCCGACCACCTGGGCATCGACCCGCGGAAGCAGGAAGACGGCCAGGAGCACCGCAATGAGCGCCGGCGCAACGAAGATGACGCTTTCGGGCTGCACGATCGCAACCGCGGCCACGCCGAACGCCGCTGCTATTCCGGCCGGGACAACGCGCCCTCGGTAGATCAACCCTGCCAAGCCCATCGCTGCCAGAGGCAGGCCGATGAGCGAGAACTCGAACGACAGGGTGACGCCGAGAACGACGGCTGCGGAAAGCAGCCCGAGGTCACGGATCTCTGCGGTGCGTTCGTTCACTGGTTATCTACCTGCCGCCGCGACGATCGATGCGACCGGAGATGACCGGAACGGTGTACGGAACGAGTGCCATCTCACGAGCGCGCTTGATGGCCATGGAAAGCTCGTGCTGGTGCTGAGCGCAGTTGCCCGAGACGCGGCGGGGCTTGATCTTGCCGCGGTCGGTCATGAACTTGCGCAGCATGTTGACATCCTTGTAGTCGATGAACTCGACATGATCCTTGCAGAACTGGCAGTACTTGCGACGCGGCTTGCGTGCGTAATCTGCTGACATGTTTCTTGACCTCCTTCCGCAACGGGTAGTCGCGGTAGTTCGAATTTCGGTGCGCGCCCGAGGGGCGGGCGCGCCTGAGTGTTGCCTAGAACGGGATGTCGTCCTCGAAGACCGGATCGGCCGGTGCGGCAGGAGCCGTCGGCGCACTGTAGCTTGCGCTACCAGCACCACCGCCACCACCTTCGCCGCGAGAGCTCATGAACTCGATGTCATCGGCGACGACTTCGATCTTGGAGCGCTTGGCGCCGGAGTCCTTGTCTTCCCAGGTACTCCACCGAAGCTTGCCCTCGATCGCCACTTTGGCGCCCTTGGACAGGAAGCGTGAGACCGACTCGGCGCGCGTGCCGAACATCACGACGTCGATGAAGTTGGGAGCGTCCTCCCACTCGCCGGTCTGCGCGTTCTTGCGACGGTCGTTGACCGCCACGCCCATCTTGAGAACGGCCATGCCGCTGCCAGTGGACTTCAGTTCCGGATCGCGAGTGAGATTGCCGGTTATGTTCACACGGTTGATGCTCATTGGGAAAACCACCTTCTGACGAAAACGGATTCGGGCTGCTTGGGCCCAGTGGTCCGCTTGGCACTACCGCCTGAGGGGGAGTGTCTACTCCTTGTCCTCGCGGTGGACGAGCATAAAGCGGATCACCGGGTCGGTGATGCGCAGCACGCGGTCCAGCTCGGCGATAGCGGCCGGCGCGGTATGGAAGTCGACCAGGACGTAGTCGCCCTCGGTCACCTTGCCGATCTCGAAAGCAAGCTTGCGCTTGCCCCACGAATCGACGTTATCCACCACGCCCCCGTCAGCGGTGATCACGCCCTGGACCTTATCCAGGAGTGCCGCACGGGCCTCGTCGTCAAGAGAGGGGTTGAGCAGAAGCAAGAGTTCGTAAGCCTTCATTTTGTCACCTCCCCTGGGCTAAAGCGGCCCCGGGACAATGAAGGCAAGGCCCGGGGCAGGAAATGAGCCTGTGGAGTGTATCACCGGCCCACGGCTGCCGCAACATCGTCGCAAACGGCACTGACACGTTCCTCACTCGAACCTTTCCGCCAGAGCGGCCAAAGAAGCCCAATGCCGCCGAGGATCGCCGCCAGCAGTAGCCCGAGCACGCGCACCGCCTGCCCCGCCGCGGCGCGGACGCGTGCCACCAGCGCTCCGAACGCCGAGCCTGCGACCTGCGCTTCCGCCTGCGCCCGGGCGGGCACTCCGCTTACGGCTTGCAGCGGCGCGAGCACGCGTTGCGCCGCAGCAGCTCCCACTCCCGGAGCCGTCGCCGGCGCAACGCCGCCGATCGATACTCCCGCCGAGAGCCGCGCACCCGGCACCGCCGGCCGCAACAGCGCCTGCGGGGCACTCGCGCCGGCGAGTGAGCCAGCGCCGACGAGCGACGTAGCCCCCACGTGCGCTCC
>JARLGT010000071.1 GCA_031292615.1 Coriobacteriia bacterium
CGACGGCGTCTCGCCGAGCAGCTCGCGGCGAGTCATCGCGGCGACGGCGGGGTTCTCGGCGGCCTTGAGCCAGGCGAGCGTCGCATCGGGGATGTCAGACCTGGAGTCCATAGTAGGTAGGTACCCGGGTGGCGGTGGTGGGTGGGGCGCGACAGCTCAGCCGAGACGGAAGATGGCGATAGCGGCAACTAGGCCGGTGGCTGCGAAGATGCCGCCGACGATCAGGCTGTGGGCGACGAGCGCCCGCCCACGCAAGTGAACCTCGCGGTGCTCTCGAAGCGCTTCAAAGCGCTCGGTAGCGGTCAGTGCGAAGTGCATCAACGTGCCTACGGCGCAGCCCATCACAAACGGCGGCAGCGCAAAGATCGGTGTTGCCGCCAGCAACGCGCCCAGAACTCCGACTGTGGCCGCCAGCCCGAGGTGGGAGATGGCGCCGCCGCTGCTGCCTGCCGCCAGCAGAGCAGGCAGTGGCACCAGCAGCATCGCGAGAGCGGCGGCCGCAAGCGACGCGTCGCCCTCGGCGCGGCGGTTCACGGTGTCGATGAGGCTCGAGGTGGCGCCGGTCATGCGCGACCCTCCGGTGTCGGTACGCACATCTCGATGGTGATTTCGCGTCGTGGGCGCGTCTCCCTGCCAAGTGAGAGCCGACCAAGGCGATGCCGTGAAAGTGTGACGGTCGTCACAGTTGCCGTGTCTGGGAGCGTTGGGAATCAGGACGCACGGCCGAGATCGAGAGCTATGACATCCCACAAAACTTAGCGCGCTACCCCTCGCCAAGCCCCGTGTCGATCTCGGGTCGCTGACCGCCAAAGCTCTGCCCCAACGCCACACCGGTGGCGATGGCCACGCATCCGATTGCCTGCAGCACCCCGAGCGACTCGCCGAGAACCAACCAGCCGGTGATCAGCGCCACGACGGGCACCGCGTTGATCGCGAGGGCTGCTCGGCTGGCGGGAAGCTTGCGGAGCGCCATGGCGTAGAGGCCGAAAGCGCCCAGGCTCACAAATGCGCCCAAGTAGGCGACGCCCCACCAAGCGCTTGCTGGCATCGCGAGCCACGTGCGTGGATTCGAGGCCAGCGCGCCGGGCAAGAACAGCGCAACTCCCGCCAGCGCCTGGATGCCGGTCAGCATCCACGGGTCGTAGCGCTGCACGAGGTGCTTCAGCGCGATCATCGACCCGGCCGCACTGACCATCGCGACGACTTCAAGGACGTTTCCAAGCACAGGATTGGGCGCGTGCACTCCGGCGGTCGCCCCCAGCGACAGGGCAGCCACGCCGCCGATTGAAAGGGCTATGCCGCCCAGCGTCCTTGCCGAGATGTGCTCGTGCAGGAAGACCCACGCACCGGCCGCCACGAGGAGTGGAACGAGCGCCGAGATAACGCCCGCCTGCGATGACGTCGTAAGCCCGATCGCGTAGTTCTCGCACAGATAGTAGATCCCGGGCTGCAGCAGGCAGACAAGCACGAGCCAGCCGATATCGCCTCGGCGGTAGTCGGGCTTGGGGATGCGCGCCCAGAACGGTGCCAGTACCAGGCAGGCGATCACCAGGCGCAGCCAGACCACCGTCATCGGCGAGAAGCCGCCTTCCAGCGCGGTCTTGGTGGCCATGAAACTCATGCCCCAGAAGATCACGGCGCCGATCAGGCAGAGCATGGCGAGCCAGGGCGAGCCTGCCGAGCGGGTCTCGGCGGAGGGTACTGGTGACGGCATTCGATCTCCTGGTCGGGGGGATGCCTCCACCTTACCAGTAGTGTCTGTGCCGGGCCGAGGTGGGAGCGCGGGGTGGTGTTCGCGCGCCAGCTGGCCGGTCGTTTGCGCTATCGTCGTTTTGGTCGCCGAGCAGCGAGAGCTGGTGCGCCGACCCATCCGAGAGCCCACAGGAGGTGAACTGCGATCCGTCCCCGCTGGAAGAAGGTCTACCGCGACCTTCTCGCGCACAAGGTGCGAACTGTGCTTGTGGTGCTCTCGATTGCGGTCGGCATCTTCGCCGTAGCCGTGATGATGGGCGGCCGAGCAGTCCTCATACGCGCACTGGACACCGGTTTCCCGGCGACACGCCCTCCCAGCGTGACCTTCCTCACCACCGCATTCGACGACCACCTGGTCATGGCCGTGGCGCGAGATCCAGAAGTCGCCGCGGCCCAAGGGCGTCGCACGATTCAGATCAGCTTCCGACGCAACGGCGGGGCGTGGCAGAACATCACGCTCTATGCGTTCAAGGACTACTCCAACATCAGTGTGGGCAAGCTCACGTTCCTCGGTGGGGCACAGCCGCCTCGGCGAGACGAGATCCTGATTGAGAAGGGGACGGCTTCGTTCTTCGGGCTCGGGACAGGTGACAGTCTCGAGTTCGAGACCTCGAACACCAAGCATCCGGCATTGACTGTCGCCGGCACGGTGCACGATCTGAACGCCATGGTGCCGATGATGACCGGTCGCGCCGTGGGCTACATCAACTGGGACGAGCTTTCCGCCTTCGACGAGCAGCCGGCGTACAACCAGCTCGACGTGGCCGCCGCCGGCCACCCGACGTCGCTCGGCGAGGTCTCGGCGGTGGGTTCTCGGCTGCGAGACAACGTGATTGAACCTCAGGGCGTGACGGTGCTGCGGATGCTCGCCCACGAGCCTGGCGTGCAGAACATCGCCGATATCTTCAAGGCCGTGAGCATGCTGCTGGTACTGGTCGGTGCGATGACGCTCGCCCTTTCCGGCTTTCTCGTGATCAACACGATTGGAGCGCTGGTCACCCAACAGACGCGACAGCTCGGAGTGATGAAGGCGATCGGCGCCAGATCCGGCCAGCTCATCGGGATGTTCTTCGCGATGGTCATGGCGTACGGCGTGCTCGCCGTGGTGGTGGCGTTGCCGCTCGGGCAGCTCGGCTCAAACGCGTTCGCAGACTTTGGCGCGAGCAAGCTCGACTTCCTGGTTGCCGACTACCGCGCGCCCGCCTCGATCCTGGCCATCGAGCTCTCGGTTGGGCTGCTCGTGCCGCTGATTGCGGCTTCGGTCCCGGTGGTGTTGGGCATGCGGATGCCTGTGCGTCATGCCTTGTACTCGACCGGGACGGGCAGCGGCGAGTTTGGCGAGGGCATCATCGACCGTTTGCTCAGCAAACTGCGGGGGCTGCCTCGGCCGGTTGCACTCGCGCTGCGCAACACGTTCCTGCGAAAGGGGAGACTGGCGCTCACGCTTGTCACGCTGACGCTGGCGGCTGGTGTGTTCATGGCGGTAGCCAGCGTGCGCACGTCAATCGATTTGACAGTGCAGCGCGTGGGCGAGCATCGCGCGATGGACGTGTGGGCCGACCTCTATCCCGCGCAGCCGCTGGCTGCGGCCAGCACGGCGGCCATGCGCGTCCCCGGGATCAGCGGGGTCGAGGGTTGGATGCTTCGGGCCGCCGTGCGGCTGCGGCCCGACCGCAGCGAGTCGGGCGTCCTCTACATCTACGGGCTTCCCGCGCAGACCAAGTACCTCAAGCCGGAGCTCAAGTCGGGCCGGTGGCTCGCGGCCAACGACACGGACGCCATCGTTTTGGACGATAGCTTCCTGAAGAAGGACCCCGACGCGGTCGTCGGCAGCACGCTGACCTTCAAGATTCGCAACGTCGACGAGACCTTCCATGTGGTGGGCATCGTCCGAGGCGACCTGCTCAACCAGTTCGGCTACGTGAACCAGCCGTATCTGGACCGCGTGCTCAACGCGCAGGGCACGGTCGACACGCTGATGCTCGGGACTGTGCAGCACGATGCGGCTTCAGAGACGGAGGCGGCGGCCAAGCTGTCCGACGACTTCTCGGCGAGGCAGATGCGCGTGACCGACACGATGACTCAGAAGGCGCTCCAAAAGACGATCAGTGACTCGCTGAACATCATCGTGGTCTTCCTGGTCATCATGGCGTCGCTGCTTGCGGCGGTCGGTGGGATCGGTCTCTCGGGCACGATGAGCATCAACGTGCTCGAGTCGACCCGCGAGATCGGCGTGATGCGCGCAGTAGGCGCCTCGAACGCCTCGATCTATCAGATCTTCATCACGGAAGGTGTGGTCGTGGGGCTCGTGAGCTGGGTGTTGGGCGTGATCGTCAGCCTGCCGATCGGCATTCTGCTCACCGACGCACTGGGGCAGGCGATGAGCTTCCCGCTGTCGTTCGCGTACTCGTCACTCGGCGTCGTGGCGTGGCTCGTCTTCGTGATTGTGATCTCCGTGCTCGCGAGTCTGCTGCCCGCGTATCGCGCGGCGCGAGTGAGCGTCGCCGAGGCTATCGCATACGAGTAGGCGCCCCAATGCCGGGTCCGCGATGCCGCAAAGAGGCTGCTTTCCAAGCATGCGAGAACATCAAAGGTGGGTCCTTTGGTCGACGTTCGCTTAAGCTAATGCATAGTTAGGCCGAGATACAGGGTATATGGGCGTGAGCGTGGCGCCTCCCCGACACTGAGCGCCAGAGAGTGTCTCAGGCGATTGCAACGAGGGATTCGACAAGCCTGAGCGCACCACAGGGGGTTGCAATGAAGCACGAGGCATCAGATCGAAGCATCGACGTTGCCATGGGTCTCGGTGCGCCGGACGACCCAATCGACGTCTCTATCATCCTCCCCGCGTACTCGGAGGAGGACAACATCGACGGCATCTACGCGCAGGTCGTGCGCGTGATGGAGGGCTCCGGCTACTCGTTCGAGATCCTCTTCGTCGATGACGGTTCCACCGACACCACGTGGGACAAGATTGCGGCTCTTAGCTTCTTCGATCCTCGAGTCCGAGCGCTTCGACACCGCCGCAACTTCGGTAAGGCCAGCGCGCTTGCCAACGGGTTCAGGTACGCCCGAGGCGAGATCATGGTCACCTCCGACGCCGACATGCAGTACGACCCCAACGACATCCTTCGTCTTATCGCCAAGGTGGAGGAGGGCTACGACGTTGTCTCGGCGTACAAGGTCATTCGCCGAGACCCGCTTTCGAAGCGCATCCCCTCCAGGTTCTTCAACTTCTTCGTCCGAATGACCACCGGCGTCGATCTGCACGACATCAACGCCGGTCTGAAGGCGCTTCGCCATCAAGCCGCCGAGGACCTGATCCGTTTCGGCTATGGCGAGTTGCATCGCTTCTTCGTCGTGATCGCCGCGCGCCGGGGCTACTCGGTGGCCGAGGTCCCCGTCGAGAGTCTGTATCGGACGACGGGCAAGTCGAAGTACGGCGCCGAGCGCTACATGCGTGGTGCGCTGGACTTCCTGACCGTGTTCTTCCTGTCCGGCTACTCGGAGCGACCGCTCCATCTCCTAGGCGGGGCCGGGGTCACGCTGGGTGCTCTGGGAACCGCGATCTTCGCTTACCTGGGCGTCAGCTCGATCATGGCGGGCGTCAACATGGCCGGTCGGCCGATGTTCACGGTGGCGGCCCTGCTCGTGCTCACCGGCTGCCAGCTGCTCGTAGCGGGCCTGATCGCCGAGATGATCAACAATCTCGAACGGGCCGATGCCGGTCGCTCCAAGATCGCGCAGGTGCTGGGAGTCGAGCGCCGCTCGGCGCTCGTGCTGGCGCCGGGCGTGCAGGTCGAACGTCGCCGCGGAACCGGCGGTCCCACTCCAGGGGCGGCGGTGCCTATCGGCCCTGGTCACGGAGGTGTCGTGGTCGAACGCCGTCAGGCTCGTCGGCCCGCCGCAGCGCCTCGACAGGCAGCAGCGGTGGTCGCCGAAGAGCCCGAGTCGGCCGCATCGCCGTTGACCGAGCAGGCCTAGCCGCTACTCTCCCGTCGGCGGGAGGGTGGGCACGATCGTCTCGGCGACGAAGCCAGCTTCCTGGATGAGCAGCGTCGCGGCCAGAAGAGGCGCAATCAGGACGATCTTGGGATCTGTGGCGTGGCGCTGCAAGATGTGCCCCATGCTCCTGAGGCGAATTCCCACGAACTTGGCGATTGGCACCTTGCGTGAGAACTGCCGCTTGGCTCGGCCTCTGACGAAAAGCCAGCGGGCGAACTCGCGCAGGCTCGTGCGCGCGGGATGCACGATTGCGGCGTCGGGTACGAAGACGATCCGGCGCCCCGCCAGATTGAAGCGGTGGGCGAGTTCGGTGTCCTCGCCGCCGTATGTGAGTGATTCGTCGAAACCGCCAAGCTCGCGCAACGTCGCAGCTCGAAGCGCGCAGTTGCCCGCGGCGATGTTGTCGGTCGTTCCATCCGGATCCACGCGAAACATGTTGGCGTAGCCAGCGGTGCCGCCGGCGGGAAAGCCCAAGGCCGAGATCGAGTCCCCGACGAAGCCCGCTGCCGGGATGCAGATGCTGCCGATAGCCCCGTGCACGTTCGGGTCGTCGAACGCGAGGAGTAGCGAGGTCATCCAGCCCGGCTCGGGCACACAGTCGTCATCGATGCCAAGGACGATCTCGCCCTGCGATGCCTCGAACGCGCGGTTGCGGTTGTACCCGAGTCCGCGCCGAGCTGGAATCGCGATCCAGCGGATGCCATGCTCGTCGCATGTCTCGGTGGGGGCGTCCGTACCGGGCGTCTCGACGGCGACGATGATCTCGCGCCGAGCCGGGCCCTCAATCTCGCGCAGCGTGCTCACGAGACGGTCGAGCTCGGGGATTCGTTTACGCGCAACGACGAGTAGCGAGACCAGCGGAGCGTCGATCGCGGCCGATGGCAAATCTTGGATGGGCCGACTCGGCGAAGTAAGGCTGTCTACCTCGATCGGCTCGTCTGTGCGCATGTTGAATCTATTCCCTCTTGCCGAGTGAGACCGCGCGGGTCGACGACGAGAACAATAGCGTGTCCAGTCTCGGCTGAACACAAATCGCCGATGCTGCGACGCGACTGCCTGCAGGATGTTTACACCGGGGGTACGAACGAGCACTCTCGTAGTGCCATCCGAGCGGGACTGCAACGGGCGAATCGAGCCCGACTTTGGCTTGCGGGGGAAGACGAGAGGAAGGCAAGTTCGCAGTGTCCGACGCGCGCTGGAGCGTGACAGAGCATCGAGGCCGAGATGGGTTCATCTCGGTCGAGGCGGATTGGCGGCGCCTCTACTCCGAGATGCCCAATCCCTCCATGTGGCACTCCTTCGAAGCGAATCGGGCCTACCTCGAGCATCTGTGTCCATCGCCCGAGCAGTTTCGGTGTCTCGCGCTGGACGACGGGACGCGAGTCCGAGCCATCCTGCCGCTCGAGGAGCGCATCGATCGTGCACTGGGAATCCCGCTCCGGGTGTGGGGGTTGCCCTGCGGGGAGTGGTGGAGGATCTCCGACGCGATAGGGCCTGACGACGACGCGAGGGAGTTACTGCTCGCGGAGGTGCTCGCTCACCTGCGCCGGGACCCACATCGCCCATCGCTTCTCGTACTGGGCCGACTGCCCGAGTCCTCGGGGCTTTGGGACGCAGCGGGTCAGCTCGGTCCGCGCGACGTGTTCACGTTTCCCGATGGCGCGGTCTACCTCATTCGGACGGACAGCTTCGAGGGACTCATGGGTCGGCTCTCGAGCGCGGGTCGCAAGAAGCTGCGCGTTGCAGAACAGCACTTTGAGTCGCTCCCGGGCGCACGCTACGTCAGCTGCAAGGAGCCCGCCGAGCTTGCCGAGGAGTTCGACCACTTCCTCGACGTCGAGGCCTCGGGATGGAAAGGCGAGCAAGGGACCGCAGTGAAGTCCAATCCCGAGCTCGAGGCATTTTACCGCGCCATGACGCAATCCATGGTCGAAGATGGCTGGTGCGAGATTCACTCGCTCCATGCCGAGGGCCGCTGCATCGCGTCCGAGTTCTGCGTGTTCACGGGAGGGCAGTGCGATGCGCCGAAGGCTGGTTATGACGAGGCGTACTCGCGAATCATGCCTGGCAAGCTCGTCTTGAATCTGGGGCTCAAGGCGTGCTGCGAGGACCCCCGAATCAAGTATGCGAACGAGATGAGCGACGCCGAGTGGCTTGATCTGTGGCATCCAGAGTCGGATGGACTTCGCGTTGACTACATAGCTCTCCGGCCTGTGTCGGGAATGGCGCTCTTGGCTGGACTGCGTCTGCGGTTCGGCCCGATTCGCCGGATGGTCCGAGCGTTTCGCGCGAGGCAGAAGGCGCGTGTGCGTCGCGCAAGGGCGTGAAGCAGTTCCGCCTCAGGATCACGCAGCGCTGGTCGAGACGAGTGGTCGGGCTCGGCTAGAGGATGCGTCGCGCTATCTTGGCGACTGCGACCAGAAGCGCGCCGTCGGTTCGGTCGCTCACGAAGGTTGTCAGAGGCACGTCGAGCTTCGTCCACTGATACTTGTAGGGCTCGTCGCCCCAGCAGAAATCGCAGGGGTTCAATCCCTCAGCGAAGCACGTCTCTATGACGCGCGCTTGCAGCAGCATGCCGGGCGAGTACTGGAAGTACTCCGGGTCGAAAGCGGGCATGAGGCAGTACATTCGTCCTCGATACACCATATGGAGTGAGGCGGCGATGAGCGTCCCGTTCAGGCGGAGAGTGGCGACTCGGCTGTGTGGATTCTGGGACGCCTGCTCCATGCGGAAGGCGGCGTATCGCGTTTGCCGAGACTTTGTGTCCCCCAGATGCCTCTTGAATCGCGCGTGCTGCAGATCGATGAGCCGACGCATGGTTGGGCTGAGATCCGGGTCGCCCGGCGCGAGCATGCGATACTCGGTTTCCCCTGCCTCGGCAAGCCTGCGCTCGAGTCGCCGGATCCCATGACGCACATTCTTGTCCAAGGACAGCAGATAAGCGTCGTAGTCGTCGCCAATCTCGACGTACGGCGCCGCGGTCTGCTTGTAGACCCGCAGTCGCTTGTGAAGAGCGCCGAACGCCTTCGCGTCGTTGCGAACGTTCGTCAGATACAACAGCGCCCCGTGGACTTCACGACGCAAGGCATCCAGCGCGTCGCCGACGAACTCGTCTACGTCGATGCTCGAGGCGGTCGCGTCGAACAGGACATCGCCATAGTCCAGCAGCCCGGGACCACCCAGCCACGCGAGAATCGGCACGCCGGCAACGAGAACGCGGCACGCTGGGAAGATGCCGACGACCGCATCTCCTTGGCGCAGCGCCGCTATGAGTGGGGTCGCACCGCTCGGCTCTCCAACGGTCTTCTGCCAGATCTGGGCGTACGCGAACGTCTGGAAGATGTAGCACTCGGTCCGGTTCTCCAGCGCCTCCCAGTCGCCCCTGATCTGGGCCAAGCCGTCACTCCCTGTGTAGATCTCCAGGTCCATCCGCGACTACCCGGGAGTTCCGTGAGCCACAGCCCAGCGCCCGCGCAGCGACTCGGGCGGCTGCCACGCATCGATTCCGAACGCGTTGGCGCCGAGCAACTCGGGCGGAATTGGCTTTCCTTCTCGGCGGAACCTCTCGGGAACGACAGAGACGATCGCCTTGCGCACCGGGAAGTAGTTGTCCGCGAGGAAGAACCTCACCAGTGGCTCTGACTCGGTGAGCGTGAAGAGTCGTCTGCGAAGCTCGAACGCGTCGCGTCCACCCTTCTTGATCATGAACGCGGCCTGGAAGCCGGACTCGCGCACGATCTGCTTGGCCGCGTCCGAGCGTCGGCCGTAGGGATAGGCGAGTGTGGTGGGAGAGATGCCGTGCGCGCGGAAGAGCTCGGCGGCGGAGTCGATCTCGAATCGAACTGCATCAGCGCTCATGTCCCCTAGCAGCAGATGGCTGAGTGTGTGCGAGCCGATATCGACGCCTTGGGCGGCGAGCTTCTCGATCTGGTCCCACGTGAGGAACTCCATGACTCGGCCGTGGCAGCCAACGAAACCAGCAACGACGTACATCGTCGCTGGGGCCGAGAACTCCGCGAGCACTGGGAGGGCGCAGTCGATAAACGAGCTGCCGCCATCGTCGAAGGTGATTACCACGTCTTTGTGTCCGGAGGCGTTGCCTGCGAGAAACTCCGACATGCTTCGAAACGAGAAGCCCCAACCAGCCATGAGCGACAGTTGTCGGCGAAACAGCTCGCGCGCCTCGGCCTTGTCGCCCGCGCGTAGCGAGGCGAGGTCGTGGTACAGGAGGAACTTCGTCTTCGCCGACGCAAGACCCCAAGAGGGATCCGCCGGTGGTTCTTGCACGGCCACGACAGGCGACCTCCCCCAACGAAACGACTGTACAATGGCCCAAAAGGGCGCCCGCTAGCTGCTGGCAGCTGTTCAGGAGACTTCTTGCACATCGTATACCTAGTGAATTCGAGATGGCCCAGGATCAGAGGAGCAGAGCGGCTGCTTTTCGCCTTCCTCCGGTACGGGCAATCCCACGGTCACGAGGTGTCGGTTCTGGCTCCGCAGGCCTCGGCGGTCCACGGCGTCTGCCGCGAGATAGGCGTCACGTCCATCGTTGCCGAATTCAGTCCAGCTCCTCGGCACATCAAGAGCCTCAGGTCCACGCTGCGAGAGCTTCGCCCGGACATCATCCACGGCATGAGTATCTTCCCCGTCGCGCTTATCCGCCGGTTGCGGATGGTTCCGCTCGACCGGACGGTGGCCTTCTTCTCGTGCGTCAGCATCGATCCGACGTCTTCGTTACCGGTTGCCTCGGCGAGGTTTCGAGGCTTGAGGCTTTGGGTCCGCAATTCGATCTCGCGCATGGAGGCTCCGCATCTGGATGCGATTTTTCCAGCCTCGGACACGATTGCCGAGCGACTGGCGGCCGTGGGAATCAAGGGACGCATCATCTCGATCCCGGGTGTGGTCGATGTCGACAGGCTCACTTCGGAAGCGAAGCTGCCACTCAAGCTGCCATCCGGCCGGCCACGAATCGGCTACGCCGCATTCCTCGAGAAGCTCAAGGGCATCGACGACCTGATTGCGGCCTTCGCCGAGATCGCCAAGACCCACCCGTCGGCCACGCTGCTTCTCGCCGGCGACGGCCCGGAGAGGCAACCTCTGATGGAGCTTGCCGAGACCCTCGGCGTTGGCGATCGCGTCCACTTCCTCGGGTTCGTCGACCCGGTTGCTCCGCTTCTGGCGCAGCTGGATGTCTTCGTCTCGCCGTCCCACTCTGAGGCGCTGAGCATCAGCATCCTGGAGGCCATGGCGATGGGGCTACCCTGCGTCTGCACTGACGTCGGGGGGACCGCAGAGGTGATTCACGACGAGGACAGCGGTCTGCTCGTCCCCGCACGCGATCCGGCTGTGATGGCCGCGGCGATAGACCGGCTGCTGGCCCAGCCCGAGCTCGCGAAGCAACTCGCCGAGAACGGCCGAGCACTCGTGCTCACAGGCAAGTACAGTCTGGACTCGACGCTGCAGTCCGTCTTCTCCGAGTACGCTCGGGCTTCAGCGCGGAAGGGTGCGCTTGCCGAGAGCTGATCGCGTTGTCAGCCAAACCATCGAGACCGGAAGGGGGAGGGTAGGACAGTGGCGGAAAAGACCAGCTTGGCGCGCGGCACGGTTCTGGGCGTCGTCGCGCAGGCGTGGCAGCTAATCACCGCCTTCCTCCTCTACCACTTCATCTTCACGCGGCTTGGCGCCGCTGGCTTCGGCCAGTGGCGGGTGACGCTCTCCATCCTCAACTACGTCGAGATGCTGGTTGTGGGCGGGCTCGTGCAGGTGGCCGCGAAGCGCCTCGCCGAGGACCCGGACAACGCGCCACGGATCGAGCGCGGCGCCTACTTGGCGCAGATGGTCCTCGCCACGGGCCTGTTCCTGTTGCTCGAAGCGAGCGCCGGGCTCATCGCGGCGGCGCTGCGAGCCCCTTACCTCGAATCGCTGATCCGAATCGCTGCGCTCGACATACCGGTAGTCGCTGCGTTCATGATCGCGGGCCACCTCGAGCTCGGCCGACAGCACTTCTCTCGGCAGGTTGTGGGCATGTTCGTCTACGCCACAGCCACGTTTGTGGCGATCGGCGTGCTCGTGTGGGTGGGGTTCTCGGTTCAGGGCGCGCTCATCGGCAACGCGCTTGCGTCGATCGTCGGGTTCGCCGTCTTGTTCGTGCCGTGGAAAGGCACGGGCGTGCGGGTTCGCGATGCCGTCGACGAGGCGCGCGGAATGGGCCTGGCTTCGGTGCCGTTCTTGGCGCAGAGCCTCGTTTCCGGCGTCTCCACCGACGCCGACCTCTGGTTCGTGCAAGCGATGCGCGGAAGTGCAGCTGCCGGCTTCTATGGTGCCGCCGCCGCACTCGCCGAGATCCCAACCTTCCTGTTCGCTGCGCTGAGCCGGGTACTCTTTCCCTCCGTTGCGAAGGCCGGAGCCGAGAACGATGAGGGTCTCGTTGCCCGGTACGCCTCGCAGGGGGTTCGCTTGGCGCTGCTGGTGACGCTGCTCGGCGTGGCGGTGATCTACGCGACCGGCGGCACGGCGTTGGCGCTCGTATACGGTGCGGCAGGGGCCGTTTCAGCCATCCCCTTTACGGTACTCATGGTGGCAGCGGTGGGGCGCACGGTTCGCGCGACCTGCACCGACGTGATGATGGCCCGTGGGCAGCGCCGGCAAGCGCTCACCATCGTCGTCGCGATGACCATCGCCGAGATCGTGCTGCTTGCGGCGGTCGTGCCGGCTCTGGGTCAGATTGGCGCCGCGGCCAGCGCCGCCATCGCCGCGCTTGCTGCGGGCACTGCGGCCTGCCTCGTGCTGCGGGAGCTGCTCGGCTGGCGCATCGTGTGGACGGTCGTACGCGCCTCACTCGCTGCCGCGATCGTGGGCGCCGGGCTCGCGTTGGCGCACCCCTCACGACTGTGGCTGATCCCGGCGTACATCGTTGCGGCGCTCGTATACGCGGTGCTGCTCCGCTTCTTCGGCGAGATCGACCGTGACGACCTCGCTTCGCTTCGCCGAGCGGTCGCGAGCGCTGACTAGAGCGAGGACGCACGGACGCCAACAGTCGCGATCGCTTGCGCGCGCCAGATGAAGAACTCACGCGATTGGCAAAGCGCAGCACCACGCCGATACTAGCCAATGCGAGGGACTCAGCCGCCGTCGGTGTGAAGTGCTCGACAACATCGACGGGAATAACCATACCGGCGAGCCGTTCCGACCTGATCTGCCAAGGTAGCGGCGCCAAGCCCGATGGACCGACGGTTTTGGGGGTGACAGTTCGGTGAACCGCCTCAATCTCACAGAGCACGCGACGGCGATCGGCCTGTCTGCTCCCGCTCTTCCCTGCGCGCAGCCAACCCTTGTTGGTTGCCAGGATAGCCCCTGTCGCAGGTCGGCATCCCAATCGCGCGTTTTGTGCAGGGGTCGCGTGTGACCACACGCCGGGAAAGAACCAGCCGGGCCCAGCAGCCCACGCTAATGACCCAGAAGCTGTCCGCACCTCACGCCGAATCTCGGCCGTTCGCTAATCGCGCAGACGGATTCACGGTGCTTGCCATGATGCTGGTGGGGATGGTGCTGCGCGCTGCCACGATCAACACGCGGGGACTTTGGGTCGACGAAACCAGCTCGATCCTGCAGGCCTCCGGGACGCTTCTTCAAACGATTCAAAGCCAACTCGGTGGGACGCATCCGCCTCTGTTCCACATACTGATGCACTACTGGATGGAGGTGTTCGGACCCGGCGTCATATCGATTCGCTCGTTTGCGATGCTGTTCGGCGTTCTGGCGATCCCAGCGGCGTTTTGGGCTGGGAGCGTTCTCTACGATCGCCGAGTAGGTCTGATGGCGGCGGGGATACTGACGCTCTCTCCGTACCACATCTGGTACTCCCAAGAAGCCCGCATGTACACGATGCTGATGTTCTTCGCGCTTCTGTGTGTGGGGTGCTTCGCCCAGGCATTGGACACGAACGAGCGTCGGCACTGGTACGCGTACTTCGCCGTCTCCCTGTTGGGGGCGTTCACCCACTACCTGTTCCTGCTGCTCCTTATCGGCCAAGGCATCTACTACGTCGTGTTCGAGGTCCTCGACCGCGAGATACGGCTAGAGCGCGCTGGCGAGCGACACTACTCGCGAGGCAACCCGCGTGGGCTTATGAGAGACGTGCCCACGCTCATTCCGTACTCGGCCGTCGTACTTGCGCTAGCGGTTCCTGTCTTCATGTGGCTGGACTGGGCAGTATTCTTCCCCCCGAGCCACAACGCGGTTCTCGTGGGGGCGGTCATCAATAGCGGGCTGGGCTACGGTGCGCCAAGCCCGAGTCTGGCCATCCGGTTCAACGACGTGATCGAGACGGTCGTGGAGCTGATCTTCGGCTCGCACAACCCGGCGGTCGCCTACGGCCTCGTGGCGATGTGGCCACTGGCCATCTACTTCGGCATGCTCGTGATGGGCGGTGGCCGATACGTCACGCGGCGCACCACGATGCTCCTGTGCTCGGCCAGCGGGATGCTCGTGGTGTGGGGACTGGGCCAGTGGTCTGGCGTCGTCTTGCTGTCGCGCTACCTCATGCCCATGGCTGCGCCCGCGCTCATCTTGCTGGCGAGCGTGGTTGCGCAGATGCGCACCAAAGCTCGGCGCATCGCCATCTCGGTTGGCGTGGTCTTGTGCCTTGTCGCGTACACGTCGCAGTCGTTCGACCCGAACTCGATTCTGCGTTACCAAACGCGTGAAGTCGTGCAAAGCGTCGCCGCCCAGGCGAAGCCGGATGACCTGATCCTCTACGAGCCGTTCTACATCGACGTCATCGTGAACTACTACCTGCCGCGGCAGTTCGTCGCATACGGCTTTCCTCGATTTGGAGCCAACGGCCAGTTCCGCGACACGAAGGCGGAGCTCTTCGAGGACCTGTCGCGCATCGTCGGTCCGGCTCGGCGCGTCTGGATCATCCGTGGCTTCCAAAACGTGCCGGACATCGGCTATCAGTCGTTCCTCACGGACTCCTGGTTCAAGGCGCACGGGTTCCGGATCACCCAGCACGTGTATATGAACAAAGACGAGTGGGTGCGCTATGACAGCACCCTGCCCACGCCCACGCCATCAGTCGTAACGACGGGGGGTGTGACGCCATGATTGAAATCGATCCTTCGAGACGGGCGGCGTATCTCCTGACCTGTCGGATCCTCTCAGTCCTCTCGGCGATCGCTGCGGTGGTCTACTTGAAGTGGCTGTTCGTCGATGCGCGGCCCGACAACCTGTGGTTGTTCGCGATGCTCGTAGTCGCCGAAGTCTTCAACATCGCGCAGGCGGCCGGCTTCTGGTGGACCATCTCGCGCCAGCGCTGGACCGAGCCTGAGATGGTCGACTTTGCCGGCACGCACGAACGCGTCGACATCTTCATCACCGTGTATGGCGAGCCGTTGGCCGTGATCGAGCGCACGCTCGAGGCGGCGATGGCGATCCGCCACCCGCGCAAGTCGGTCTGGGTGCTCGACGACGGCCACTCAACCGAGGTCGAGGCGCTCGCACGCAAGCACGGCGCAGGCCACCTGACGAGGCCCAATCGCCGAGGCGCTAAGGCCGGCAACATCAACGAGGCGCTCAAGCGCACCAACGGCCACTTCGTCGCCATCTTCGATGCCGACCACGTTCCGCTGCCTACCTTCCTCGAGGAGACGATGGGCGTCTTCCACAACCGCAAAGTCGCATTCGTGCAGACGCCCCAGTCCTACCAGAACCGCGCCGACAACCGCGTGGCGGCAGGCGCTCACGACCAGCAGCAGCTCTTCTACGGCCCGATCATGCGGGGGCGCAACTCCTGCGAGGCTGTCTTCGCTTGTGGGACGAACCTCGTCTTCCGCCGCTCTGCACTCGAAACGATCGGCGGAATGCCCGAGGACTCGATCACCGAGGACCTGCGCGTCTCACTGCTCCTGCTCAAAGCAGGCTATACCGCCGAGTATGTGAGCAAGGTGCTGGCCCACGGCATGGGGCCAGTCGACGTCGGCGGCTACTTCAGCCAGCAGTTGCGATGGGCGCGCGGCGGTCTGGAGATCCTGTTCCGCCGCAAGCCTTTCTTCAAGGAGATGCCGCTCTCGGCGCGGTTCCAGTACATTCTCAGCTTCGTGTACTGGTTCACGGGACCGGTGTTCTCTCTCTACCTGATACTCCCGGTCGCCTTCCTGGTCTTCGGACTGCGCCCAGTTCATGCGCCCAATCAGTACCCTGCCTACTTCCTGCCGTACATCATTCTCACGCTCACCACGATGGTGTACGCCTCCAACCGCAAGATCCGCTTCCGAACGCTGTGGTTCACGCTCGCCTCGTTCCCGGTCGCCTTCCGAGCGGTCTTCTCGGCGCTGCTGGGCCGGGACGCCAAGTTCGTGGTCACGTCCAAGGGAGCTTCCAAGCGTTCGCTGAGGCCGGTCGTCGTCCAAGTCATCACAGCCCTCGTGCTGCTCGGCGCCGTGGTCTATGGACTCGCCCACATGGGGTTCAATCCCGCGGTGCTCAACAACGTCGCGTTCGCTTTGGGGCACGTTCTAGTCTTGCAGGGCTTCATTCGATACGCACTCTGGCCCGACCAGCCCAAGGACGCCGAGGAGGACACAACGGATGAGACAGACATGGCCGCCATTGGGCCCGTGCTAGCCAGTGAACTTGAACCGCTGAAGTGACGACGTAGTCAGATGCCCGGGGTAGGTCGAAAGGACGAGGTATTGCACGCAAGCGCTGCACAGATTCGATCGCAAGGCAGCACGATTGCGACGCGCGCACTCGTCGTTGGTTTGATGTGCCTTGCGGTGGCAGTAGCTGGTTGCGGCCCCGCCCTGCAGAACAAGGCCAGAACCACCTTGACGACCGACCGGGGTTCGTCGATCTTGCAGCCGGGGGTGTCGGTGCCGCCAGCGCTTGCCGGTCAAGTCGTGGCGCCAGTCAATGGCGCCTACATCGGCGTCTATGAGCCGCCCGCTCCGTTCGCACTTTCGGCGCTCGACACGTACAACCGTATCTCGAACAAGCCTCCGGCGATTCTCATGTGGTACCAGCCTTGGGCGCAGACTGGGCCAGCCGATTTCGACCCTGCGTCCGTCGTTGCGTTGTACGAGCGCAACGTAGTCCCGATGGTGACGTGGGAGCCATGGGACCCGACTCTGGGCGCAAACGCATCTGGCGATCCCGCGAATCAGCCCGCCTATAGGCTAGCGAACATCGTCAACGGCAACTTCGACCCGTACATTCGCAGGTTCGCCAGGTCGGTGAAGTCGGTTCGTGGGCCGGTGATGATTCGCCTGATGCACGAGATGAACGGGAACTGGTACCCGTGGTCAGGCACCGCTAACGGCAACACTCCGGCCGAGTTCATAGCCGCGTGGCGGCACGTGCACGACATCTTCGTCGCTGAAGGAGCGACCAACGTCACGTGGGTCTGGAGTATCAATCACGAGAGCGTGCCCGCGGTGGCTGGCAACTCCTTTGCCGATTACTATCCCGGCGACCAGTACGTTGATTGGGTCTCCATAAGCGGATTCAACTGGGGCACGTCAACGACGACGACCAGTTGGCACCCGCTGAGCTTCTGGTATCAGAAGCCGATGGCTTACCTACAGTCGACCGGCAAGCCCATCATCGTCTCGGAGTTCGGCTCGGTCGAGAATGGCGGCGACAAGGCGGAGTGGATCCGCGACGCCTATGACCAGTTCGAGACCGTGTACACCGGCGTCAAGGCCGTCGTCTACTACGACAAACTCGAGTACTCGCACGGCGGGATGCAGAACTGGAGGGTTACTAGCTCTCCAACAAGCTTGCGAGCATTCCAAGCCTCGGTGGCGTCGCCGTACTTCCTGGCCGCGCCGGCGTACACGTTGGCGGCGTGGAAGAGCTCTCTGACCACGGCCAACTGGGTCTATCTCAGATCGCTGCGCCCGGTCTACTAAGGGCCGCGCGGCACTCCACATTGACCGCCCGTCAGAACCTTTGTGACATGAGTCACAGGCGCGCTTGCCAATGCGCCCACAGCGGTCAAGTCGGCCCTTCAAGCACCGATAACGGGGGTACCACCTTCATGCCGTAGTTCGGGCTTCAGGTGGCGTGACTGCCAGCATCGTGCACTCCGAGAAAGGCAAACCCGTCGCGAGGCGGGGGCGCAAAGCCAAGGGTCTCTCGCAGACAGCCTGGCCGCCGAAGGTGACGGTAATGAAGAAGCTCTCGTTCCTACTGGTAATCGCACTCGCAGTGTTCGCGTTCACGGCCACGCCGGCCTTCGCTGTGAAGTTCAGGGTCAGCGCGTCGGCCAATCAAAGCGAGATGCACAAGGTCGTCTTCACGGCCAAGTCGTCGAAGCGGGCTAGCGTGAAGATCACGATCTTCCGTGGAGGGCACAAGCTACGAAAGATCGGCGCGCATCGCTCCGGCAAAACCTACAAGGCGAACTGGACCGGCAGCAGCGTCGCGGCCGGTACCTACGCATACACGGTCACGGCAGTCTCGAGCGGGAGCCGCAAGGTCACGCGCGGCACAGTTCTCGTGACGTCGGCACCTGTCACGATCGGCAACCGGTGGATCGGGCTCTACGTTCCGGGGAGCCCGCAGGACCTGGCACCCCTGCAGGCGGCCGAGTCGCTGACGGGCACGCGCACGGCCGTCGTCAACTTCTTCGTCTCCGACTCCGAGAGCTTCCCGGCTCCGCGCTGTCAGAACGTGGCCGGCCACGGCTCGATTCCGATGGTTACGCTCGAGTTCTGGTCGATCGGTAGCTCGGGACTCTCGGCAATCACCAACGGCAGCAAGGACGCCTACATCAAGAAATTCGCCGACGACGCCAAGTCGTACGGCGGCACCGTCTACTTGCGACCGTTCCACGAGATGAACGGCGACTGGTATCCGTGGGGCGGCACCGTTGGCAGCAACTCGGCTAGTAAGCTGGTCGCGGCGTGGCAGCACGTCCACGACATCTTTGCCGCCGAGAGCGCTACCAACGTGAAGTTCGTGTGGTGCGTCAACAACGACAACTGCCCCAACACCTCGGCCAACTCGGTCGCGGGCTACTGGCCGGGCGATGCCTACGTCGACTACGCGACGCTCGACGGCTACAACGCCGGGACGACGCAGAGCTGGTCGAGCTGGCGCCCATTTGCCGACGTCTTCGCTTCGTCGTACAAGACGGTTGCTGCACTCACCGCCAAGCCGATGTTCATCGCCGAGACAAGCTCGGTCGAGCAGGGCGGCAGCAAGGCCGCGTGGATACACGACATGTTTGCGGCGATCCCCTCGAAGTTCCCGCGTCTGACCGGCGTGTGCTGGTTCGACGCCAACCAGACCTACGATTGGCGACTCGATTCGTCGGCCGCGAGCGCCGCCGCGTTCAAGGCCGCGGTCGCCGCCCAGTACTAGCCCGAGATGCACGCGCGCCGTCACCTTTGCTCCAGCGAGGGCGACGCGCCACGAAGAGATCTGCCGAGGCGAGCCTGCACGCGGGCTCGCCTCCCCCTTTCTTGTGGGCGCCTCGGGGTAATCTTGCCGTACCTGGACGGCTAGGGCGCAGGTCAGACGCACCGATGAGAGGTTTCTAATCTTTCTCTCACAGACGGCTCATTAAGCAGGCATAACGTTTGCGCTAAGGCACTGAGACGACGATGGGCTCCGCCCGCTGTCGAATGCAGGGTTGGACGTGCGTCAATGCGTAACAAGGCACTGCTTCTGCTCGTGTTCCTCACTCTGCTGGCGACGGCGGGGTTCACCAGTTCCGCGTTAGCCCGCACCCAGCATCGCGCCCCGCTACCGCTCGCGACAGACGTCAGCCCGGCCCCACGACCCGAGGCAGTGACGTCAGCCGAGATGATTCCAACCTCCACGCCAGCGAGCCCATCTGTGGCGCCGACTCCCGCGATCGCGCCGACGCCCGCACCGACCACGGCCGCTGCGCCGCTCGCACCGGCTACAGGCCATGCGGCCGCGTCCACCTCGGACGAGCCGGACTCCCCAGATGTTGACCGCGCGCAGCCGGCAAAACAGGTACGCGTACCCGTCGTTCATCGCTGGGTGGGCTTCTACATGCCGGGCGTGCCGGACAGCATGACTTCGCTGGACAAGCTGCAGAAACAGATAGGCGCGCATGCGTCTGTCGTCAACTTCTTCATCGCCGATAGCGAGGCGTTCCCCGCGCCGCGCTGCGCCAACGCCGATGCTGCTGGCGCAACCCCGCTCGTCACGCTCGAGTTCTGGTCCATCAAAGACGCGGGCGGTCTGTCCGCCATCCTCGACGGAAGCCACGACGCCTACCTCACTCGCTTTGCCCAAGCCGCGAAGGCCTACGGCAAGACGGTCTGGCTGCGCCCCTTCCACGAGATGAACGGCGACTGGTATCCGTGGGGGACGACGGGCGGCAACACGCCGGCGCAGTTCATCGCCGCCTACCGTCACGTGCACGACGTGTTCGCCTCGGCGGGCGCCACCAATGTGAAGTTCGTCTGGTGCCCCAACGTCGACTTCAACGTGGTGCAGTTCTATCCGGGCGATGCCTACGTGGACTACGCCGCAATTGACGGTTACAACACCGGGTTGCCCTGGAGGAGCTTCTCCAGCGTCTTCGGTAAGACCTACACCAAGGTTGCGGCTATCACGCCCAAGCCGATCTTCATCGCCGAGACTTCCTGCGCCGAGGGCAATCGCAAGGCCGATTGGATCGCCGACATGTTCGCGCAGATCGCGACGAGCTATCCGCGCCTAACTGGCGCGTGTTGGTTCAACGTCAACAAGGAGCACGACTGGCGCATCGGAAGCTCGGCGTCGAGCCTGCATGCCTTTGCCGCCGGGGTTGCGAAGAGCTTCTAACGCGTCTGGCAGGCGCCTGGCGCAAGGCACCTCCCTACTGCACAACTGGCAGGGATTACCGTCCGGCCCTCGCTGGGAAGAACTTAGCGAAGGCTAATTGGAGGGAGGTGTATCTCATGCAGATGGCAGAGGGTCACGTACTGACATGCCTTGCCGACGACTGCTCCTACAACTGCCGCGAGGTGTGCTGCGCCCCGGCTGTGGAGGTTGGAGAGGATCATCCGGCGTGCGACACGTTCACGACTGGGGCGGTCGAGATCCGGCAAGCCGAGCCGGGTGTCCGGGACTGCAAGGTCATGGACTGCCACTTCAACTCCTCTGAGTCTTGCATGGCCGCGGGCGTAACGATGATTACGCATTCGGGCCACGCAGACTGTGCCACGTTCCGGCACTAGCGTTCGAGCGTCGGCGAGAACAGGGCCGCCACGGGGAAGAACCGGGGCGGCCCTGTTCGTTTCGGCCACAGGCCAGGCGGTACCGCCGACCTGCAGCTACTCGTAGATGACGTTACCGCCCGTGCTCGAGTTGCCGGTAGTTGGCGGCGGCGAATGCGTCGCGCCGTGGCAGGTCGAGGCCGTGCATCCGGTGCGGGGACACGTCATCGTGCCGCCGCTGCCGGACGCCGATGAGCCGCCCGATGAGCTGAGTGAGGTTTGCGCCGCTGTGTCATTGATGGCGTGACACGAGGTCGACGTGCAGCCGGTCTGGGGGCACACGTACGTCTGCCCGGCGACTGCGGTTGCCGAGAGCGTCGACGTGCCGGTCGCATTGGTCGAGCCGGACGCGATCTGGACGCCGGCGTAGAGAGCGATGGCGGTCAGAGCGGTCGCGATCAGGACCCCCAAGGTGTTCCTCAGAGTGCGCATGATGGCGCCTCCTCTCGGCTGGTTATCCGCGGTCGAAGGATGTGGGAGCGGTCACGGGACGAGGCGCGGTGGCGCCCAGTGGCGCTCGGGCTGGGACGTGCGCCGGCGTGCTCGGTACGGCAATCATGCGCCGCACCACGCTGGTGACCCACTTCCAGTGCAGCGCGAAGTGGAGCAGCGTGAACGCGACCGTCAAGTTCGAGGTGATCAGGTGCACCGGGTGCCATAGTGTGGCGGCCTGCAGGCCCAGAGCCGAGGCGAGTCCTGGGATGACCATGAACCCAGAGAGCGTCACGCCGATCACCGAGAGGAACAGCGCCGCATCCACGACCAGGTTGATGCGGGCGGCCGTGCGAATCCGGCCGAAGAAGGCCGAGACGGCTCTCGTCACCCACTCCCAGTTCACGATCAGATGGACGAGCGCCGGGACGATCAGAACCACACCCAACCATTCGTGCAGGGTGATGCCGGTAAACACGGGATTGGCTGCTGCGACGACGATCGCGAAGACCGTCAGGTCCAGAGCAAGGCGTTCACGGGCTGACATCTTCCTTCAACTCCTCTGCCGGTGAAGAGCCGGCTTCGGGGGACTTCGGTGGCGGTCCGTGTCCGTAGAACGAAGGTATCCGCCCAGCGTGCAGCGCCTGTGCCGCAGGGATGACGATTCCGTGAAGCGCGCCTGACCGAGGCTTAGGGGTGCCTACGAGGCGACGTTGTCCTGTGGGTGGGATGAGGCGATCTCGGCGGGCAGCCTAGCCGCTCCACCGCGCGCGCGGACGTGGTCGACGAGCACTCGGTCGCAGGATTCGACATGGCTGTGGAGCCATTCGCGCAGGAAGGCGATGAGGGGAGCGGTGCTCGACAGCTCGCCGGTACGGAACTGGAGCACGTACGCCCGCGTCTGCTCGGTGAGGCGCCGATGCTCGGCTTGGTGGAGGAGCGTCTCGTGCGCCGGGAACTCCTCGCGACGCATGAGGTCTTCCTCGGTACGGAAGTGAAGCGCGACGTGGGACGTGAGCCGATCCAAGACGAGCATGATCTCGCCGGGCGTGTCATCGGCGACTTCGAGTTCGTAGAAGATCCGATAGATGCGACGGTGCTGCTGGTCGACCAGAGGGTCACCCGTCTCCAGCGACTCGTCCCAGGACTCCATCGGCTGTTCCTCTCCTAGTGCGTCGGGAGACCAAGATAGTCCCGTTCGCCCGTTAGTGCAAAGTCGCCGAAGACGACCAGTTTCTGTGTACTAAGTAGTCATCCGGGACTGGCGTTCTCGGCTCAGTAGGTTGAGGATTGAGCTGCGACGTTGTGCGATTTGGGAGTCCTGCCGATAAAGGACGCGTGGACTCTCGATGGTTGGCGCGGACGGACGACGGGCCGGATGCGCGACCACGTGTGAGGAAGGGCCAATGCGCAGAGTACTGATCGTGTACGCCACCAAGAGCGGGTGCACCAAAGGAGTGGCGGGGAAGATCGCCAGCACCATCGCTAGGCCGGGCGTCAAGATCAAGATCGCCGAGGCAACCGACGCCCCCGATCCAGCGAACTACGATGCCGTCCTCGTGGGCAGCGGAATCCGCGCCGGTCGATGGCACGAGCCCGCCCGAGCGTGGGTTGTGGCCAACGCCGAGACGCTCAAGACAAAGCAGATCGCCTTCTTCACCGTCAGCATCCTCGTCACCAAAGGCGCCGACAAGATTGCGGTAGTTCGTCGATTCACTGATGCGCTCATCGCCGAGACGGGCGTGCATCCGTTTGATGTCGGCGTGTTTGCCGGGTGGAACAAGCCCGAACACTTCTCATTGGTTGACCGCGTAGCCATGAGGCTGATGAACGCGCCGCGAGGGGACCAGAGGGACTGGATGGCCATCGAGGAGTGGGCTCGCGCCGCAGGTTCCATAGTCGCCGCGTGAGACGGATCGTCTTCGACGAGGTCCCAGCTGCGGCCCGCAGAGTCCGATCGAGGTGCGCCGAGATCTTCAGCTGTCGGACTTGTGTATCCAGTCAATCGTCTCGTTGAAGACGATCGGTGAGCCGCTGAACAGCCCGTGAGCGCTTGTGTCGCCCGTCGGGAAGAACGGCTGCTGTACCCACGAGGCATGAGGCTTGGTGAACATCTCCGAGAACGCCTGGTCTCCTTCGACGCACACAGTCAGCCCAAGCAGAGGTTTTGCGTAGTCGCGGTCGCGGTGGCTCCAGTGCTCAAACGAGTTCGAAACCAAGTAGAGCAGCGAGTGCCCGTAGATTCCTTTGCAGTTGTCCTCGATCTCGGCCTCGGGCGTGAGCGTCTGGAGCTGGAAGTAGCCGATCTTGCCGTTCTCGAAAGCTCGCAGGTACGTTCCGCGCGCCAAGTCGACAGAGCAGGCGGGAGCCCAGAGAGTACAGCTGCGCAGCTTGAGTCGCTGGTCGACGCAGTGTGCGACCAGGTAGGCGAGCATGATTGAGCCCGCGCTGTGCCCGACCAGATGGAGGTGACCGCCGAGCTTGTTGGCGACGATTCGATCGATCAGGAACCTGGCCCCTCCGTCGTCGTCGACCGTAGAGGTCTCGGCGTTCTGCTTCATCTTGTCCCAAAGAAACGCGCCGACGTGGGCGACGCTTTCCACGGTCTCGTCCTTGAACTTCGCGATGCCGGTGTGGTGCTCTCGAAGGTCGTCGGAGATGTCGGCCGCAAGGTCGAACAGCGACTCAGCCAGCGAGCGGCGGGGTGCGACCTTCTCGCCGGGCTCTGGGGGCGCCGGGGACGGTTCGTCCTGAACGGCGGCAGTCGCGCGTTCGGCCTGAGCGCGCAGCTCGGCGGCGCTCGACAGTGGCACGGCGCCAGCCGCGTCGTCGGCGAGGTTGAAGAGCGTGGTCGGAACGTCGGTATGCCACACGAGCGCGAGCGGATAGATATGCGCGGAGAGCAACGATGGCACCACATGTTCGCGCAGGTTGTCGACGGCTTGCTCTTCGGTCACGAGCCCGCCGTGCGCGAGCAGTGCCAGGCGCGGATGCGCCCAGTCGCGGGTAGCCGCGCGGTACTCGGCGAGTATTGCCTCGACGTCGTCGGGAGTAGTGGCGTAGCGCGTCTTGGAGGAGTCGGACTCCAGATGTCCGTCGTTTCCCAGCGAGATCACGTGGGCGCGCATCGGGTCGTCCGCGAACTGCGATGTCTTGGCCACGGCCGCACCTCCAAGGATGTACGAACTCTCCTAAGGCGGCGTTCGTCGGCGGTCCGACGACTCCTGCCACACCTCCGGTCGAACGCGTAGACTGATGCTTCGTGTCAGACGCAAAGGACCGGGAGGTCGAATGAAGTTACGGCCGCACCATGTTGGATTGGTGGTGAGCGATCTTGCCCGCTCGACCGCTTTCTACGAGGCCCTCGGCTTTGGCGTCGCCTCCGATCTTCCCTCCGAGGATGGCTCGCGGGCCATCCGCTTTCTCGAGCTCGATGGCTTCTCGCTCGAACTCTTCTGGTACGCCGAGCCGGACGAACCCGCGCCAGCGCCAGCGCCGGCGGGCAAGGGGCAGCTCGGCTTCCGGCATCTTGCGCTGCATACGGACGACCTCGCCGCCGCCCTAGGCGAGCTCAAGACGCTCGGATTCGTCCCTGCCGATCTGGAGATTCGCGTCGTTCCCATCGGCTTCAAACTCGTTTTCCTCAACGACCCCGACGGGGTCGAGATCGAACTGATACAGGAGGCCTGACCCGTGGCAACCATCTACCGGTTCATGATCGTAGACGTGTTCACTGACACGCCTCTTGCCGGAAACCAACTCGCGGTGTTCAGCAACGCTACGGGCATGTCGGACGAGTTGATGCAGCGCCTTGCCGCCGAGATGGGATTCAGCGAGACGACGTTCGTGCTGCCGCCCGAAGACGGCGGCAACTTCCGAATACGTATCTTCACGACCAAACAGGAGCTTCCGTTCGCAGGTCATCCCGTGCTTGGGACGGCGTTCGCCTTGGCCGGTCCGCTGCAAAGCGTGGTTCTCCGCATTGAGACGCGTGCGGGAATCGTGCCGGTCGCCATGGAGCGCGAGGGCGCCAAGCTCGTCTACGGGCGCATGGAGCAACCGGTTCCGACGATCAAGCCGCTGGGCCCGGCTGCGATCGAGCTGTTCGAGGCACTTGGGGTCCCAGGCAGCACGCTGCCGGTCGAGGAGTACGACAACGGCATCCGCCACGTCTACGTCGGGCTGGAAAGCTTCGCCGAGGTTGCCGCGGTCAAGCCCGACATCGGCTGGGTCGGGGCCATCATCGGCGACGCCGCGGTGAACACGTTTGCGGTCGAGGACGGCAAGGTCAAGACGCGCATGTTCTCGCCCGAACTTGGATCGGCTGAGGACGCGGCGACCGGCTCGGCAGCCGGCCCGCTCGCCGCGCATCTTGCACGCCATGGGGTCATCCCTTGGGGCACGCTGATCACCATCTCCCAAGGCGCCGAGATCGGACGTCCGAGCACGCTGTATGCCAGCGCCGAGGGTGACGGGGACACGATCACGCGGGTGGAAGTCGGCGGCGTTGCGGCGGTCGTCGCGCGCGGCGAGTTCAGCGTCTAGCGGCGCGTCCACGCCAGGGGGGTACGCGCTATCGACGCCGACTCGGCGGATCGAGCAGTAGCCCTACGTCTCCGCTGCGAATCTGTCCCTGATACAGATCCTTGCCGAGCAACGCAAAGCTCTTCACGCTGACACGTCCATCGACGCGCTTGGCGATTCGGACCAAGAGCTCCTCGGCGGAGAGCTCGACGTCAGAGGCGAAGAGCACGATGTTGCAGCCGTAGGCGAGCTGGATCGGGCCGTTGGCCCACAGCCCCACGGGGAACATCCAGACGTTGCGCCACACGTTGGAGATCGTCCGGTGGAAGCTGCGAAAGGGCTTGCTGTGCTCGCCGTGAACGCTGCCGATGAGGTTGAACGCCACGACGCCTTTCTCGGCGAGGCGATCGCGCAGTTCGCGCAGGAACTCTTCGGTAAGCAGGTGTGGCGGGACGTGATCGTCGTCGAAGGCGTCGACGATGATGATGTCGTAGGTCTCGATGGTGGTGCGCACGTACTCGCGCCCGTCGCCCACGAACACCGCGATGCGCTCGTCGCGCGGCAGCTCGAACAGCTCGAAGGCGACCTCGGCATCGATTTCGACGGCATCGATGCGCATCTCGGGATAGTCGCGCCACATGCGTTTGACCACCGTACCACCACCCAGGCCGAGCACAAGGACTCGCGTGGCGGCTGGCTGGATGGCCAGTGCGATGTGGAAGTATGCGACGTACTCGATGTCGGTGTCGAAGGGGTCGTCGAGCCGCATCGACGACTGCTGGTTGCGCTCGAACTTCAGCAGCCGGACACCGTTGTTGTCGGTGACGGCGAGCCGATGGAAGGGCGAGATGTGCTCATACATGCGCTGATGGTACGCCAAGGCAGGGCCTGGGTGATCGCCATACGCTGCGGATTGCCCACGTCCATCGCGGTGAATCGGGGCACATACGCACTGCTGTCCCCGATTGCCCAGGAGTCGCCATGCCGCACGCGCTGTTCCTCAACTGCACCCTGAAGAAGTCCCCTGAGATCAGCAACACCCAAGCTCTCGTCGACAAGGTCGCCGGATTCATGGAGGAGTTGGGTGCGACCACCGAGACCGTCAGGGTCGTCGACTACAACGTGCTGTTCGGCGTCGAGTCGGACATGGGCGACGGCGACGAATGGCCAGTCGTCCTGGAGCGGATTCGTGCGTGCGACATCCTCGTGGTTGCAACGCCGATCTGGTTCGGCGTGCGCGGCAGCGTGTGCCAGATGGCCATCGAGCGCCTCGACGGCACCTACCGTCAGGGCGACTCCGTCACCGGGCAGTACCCGCTCTACGGCAAGGTGGCGGGGTGCATCGTGACCGGCAACGAGGACGGGGCGCACGACATCTGCGCGAACACACTCTTCAATCTCACGCACCTCGGCTGCACGATCCCACCGAACGTCGACAGCTACTGGGTTGGCGACGCGGGGCCGGGCCCGAGCTACATCGAGGCGCACGGAGACCGTCACCGCTACACCAACCGCACGGCGCTCTACATGGCGCACAACCTCGTCTGGATGGCTGGCGTGCTCGCCGAGAACCCTTGCCCAACCAACCTGCTCGAACTCGACGCGCGTGGCAGGGACTTGTCGGACGACTGAAAGGCGGCGTCGTGCGCACGAATCGACGCGTGCGCGACGCGCGCAACTCCAATCCGCGGTGTGAATCGACGTTGGCGCTACAGCCCCAGCGCCGCTCGCTTCTCGGCGATGGTTGCCACGTGCGACTCGAGGTGGTCGACGGCGTGCTCGAACAGGTCGAGCAGGCTAACGGCGCCGATCTCGGAGTGGATCGCGACACGCGTCCACGCCTCGGGAGCGAGCCGAGCGAGATCGGCGGCCATCTGCTCGCGCTGCACCTCGAGCAGATGGATATCGAGGTCGGGATCGCGCTCGTGATAGCGCAGAGGCTCGGGGTAGTCGGCAGACTCGACGCCAACGAGGAGCGGGCGCTCCGTGGCGATCGTGCGCTTGAGCCGGTCGCACATGAACTGGTCGGAGTCGACGATGTGCGCCACGACCTCCAGCGAGCTCATCTTCCCCGGGATCGGTCGGGCTCGAAGCGCCTCGGCCTCAAGACCGGCAATCGACCAGCGCAGCACTTCGGCGCCGACAACGTAAGCGGCGAGCAGATCTGAAGTGGAGCGGGTCTCGGCCATGGGGACTCCTCGTCGGCAGCGGCTGGTGCGATGTGTTTCGAACTCGATGATAGCGCGAGCGCGAGCGCGGCGATGGCCCGGCGAATGTGCCGAGCCATCGGGGCGGAGCTGTCTGAGCGGTGGCGCTCGCCGCTACATCTGGCCGTACGGCTGGAGCAACGTAAACATGGCCCCGGCCGGGTCGCGGACCTCCGCAGTGGCAAGTCGACCGGGGATGACGGCCTTGGGCGAGATGATGGTGCCGCCCAGCTCGATCACTCGCGTGATCGACACGTCGATGTCTGCCGTCATGAAGTTGGGCCGCCAGAATGCCGGCATGCTAGCGGGGACTGCCTCGGGCATGGGCGCGATTCCGGCTTGCCCCTCGCCATCGACGAGCACCTGCCAGTAGGGATGCGTGGGATCCCAGTCGATGAGCACCAGCTCCCAGCCGAAAAGCTTCTCGTAGAACTCGACAGCAGTTTGCGGGTCGCGCGTGTTGAGCTGCGCCCATCCGTACGTGCCAGCCTCCATGTATTGCGTCGTGGCGTCTGGCTGGAGGGGCTTCCACAAGAAGAACGTCGCGCCGGTCGGGTCGGCGATGCCCACGATGCGACCTTGGCCCGGCACGTCCATGGTCGGCATGACTATCTGGCCGCCAAGCTCCTGGGCCACCTTTGCAGTCGCATCGACATCGTCGGCGCGGATGTATGTGTTCCACGCCGTGGGTGCGCCTGCTGCGGCAGCGGCGGGATTAATCTGCGTTCCGCCCGCGACCGTCTTGCCGTCCAGCGCGTAAATCTTGTACACGGGGCCTTGGTCGAATGGGACGTCGGTGTGAGTCCACCCGAATAGTCCCTCGTAAAACACCGTCTGGCCTTCGATGTCCGACGCGCCCAGGTCCACCCAGTTCAGCGAGCCGGGTTTCGTGCGCTCCATATCCGTGCCTCCCGTCATCGGTGCGTGCCGAGTGTTCCTACCCGGCTTGGGGCCGTGGCTGCCATGGGCGACGCCCGTCCGACTCATGTATCCGAGGTCACATGCGCCGCCGCGCGATGGGTCAAGATACTGCCTGTGCGCACCGATGCCGAGAACGAGGAAGAGGAGGCTGTGACCCGATGATGCGCCGAACGACCGAGCAAGCTACCCGACGCGCGCCGCGCATCCTGGCCTTCTCTCTCGGGTTGGCGATGTGCGCGTGCGCGACGCTCGCCATGATGACGGGCGTGGCGCCAAGCCAGGCCTCGGCGACCCCAACCGGCTCGGCCGTTGCGATGGTTCCGCCAACCGGGCCCGGCGCCCCCATCGGTTTTCAGCTCTTTCCGGCCGACAACTCGTGGAATACCGACATCTCGGCGCTGCCGGTCGAGCGCAACTCGGCCGCGTATCTTGCAAGCATCGGTCTTAGCACCGGCCTGCACCCGGACTTCGGCACGGTGTGGGACGGCGCGCCAATCGGCATCCCGTACGTGGTAGTGCGCGGCACTCAGCCCAAGGTGCCCATCACCTTCTACTACGCCGACGAGAGCGATCCCGGTCCCTATCCGATACCGCTCGGCGCTCCCATCGAAGGCGGAGCGAGCAGCGACGGCGATCGCCACGTGCTGACGCTCGACGTCGACAATCACATCCTCTACGAGGTCTACGACGCGCACTACGATGCTGCTACGGGCTCGTGGACGGCGGGCTCCGGCGCGATCTGGCATCTCGACAGCAATGCGCTGCGCCCCGACGGCTGGACCTCGGCCGATGCGGCTGGCCTACCCATCCTGCCCGGGCTCGTCCGCTACGACGAAGTCCAAGCTGGCGAGATCACCCACGCCCTGCGATTCACCGTGCCGAGAACCCAGCGCGCGTACGTGTATCCGGCGACGCACTACGCCAGCTCGTCGACCGACCCGAGCCTTCCGCCGATGGGCCTGCGCGTCCGCCTCAAGGCGAACTACGACGTCTCCGGCTTTCCAGCGGAGGTCCAGGTCATCCTGCGGGCGCTCAAGAGGTACGGCATGATCGTGGCGGACAATGGCAGCGCGTGGTACGTGAGCGGCGCGCCGGACTCACGTTGGAACGACGACGCGTTGCACGCGATCTCGCAGGTCAAAGGCAGCGACTTCGAGGTTGTTGAGACAACAGGCACGGCGGCGCTTCCGCAGCCCCCCGCCGCAGCCAAGCCCCTCCCGCCAATCGTGAGCTTGGGCTCGGCTGTCCGCTCGCGAGCGAAACACGCCTTCTCGCGCTGGGGTCGATTCTCGGACTCGGCAGCCAAGACGTGGACGGCGACCGTCAACTATGGCGACGGTCACGGAACAAAGCGGCTGTCGTTCTCCAGGTACAAGCGCTTCCTGCTCAAGCACACCTACGCGCGCAAAGGCACGTACACGCTCGTGGTGAAGGTGCGTAGCGACCTCGGAGTGACGGGCGTGTCTCGGCTGAAGGTCGTCGTTCGCAAGTAGCTCGCGAGCCTGGCGCCGGGAGCTACTGCCTCTCGACGCTGCCGAGCAGCCCTCGCGAAAGCGCGCGCACTCCGAACTCGAAGTCCTCGTTGAGGAAGTCGCTGGGGCAGGCGGCGGCCTCGAGCAGGTGCGGGAACTCCTCGGGCGGGAACTCGGCTGCCAGCGCCGCGAGCTCCTCGGGCTGCGGCGGCGCCGCTGCATCATCGGCGACCATCGCGATGGTGCCGCGCACGGTGGCCGCAATCGCGTTCATGCCGGCCATCGCCTGTGACGGCGGTAGTCCGGCGTCGCGAAGGATGCCGATCAGCAGCTCTACCGGACGCATGGCCCCCGGCGTGCGCGGACCGCGAGACAGCACGATCGGTAGCGCGTTGACGTGGGCGAGCATGGTGTCGCGATAGGCGCGTGCCGCGCACACGATGCGCTCCTCGGCGGGGTCGGACGGGATGTCGACGGTCAGGTCGATGTCGGCCATGACGGCCTCGACGATCGCGTCGAGCAGGGCGTCTTTGTTGGGGATGTGGTAGTAGACCGCCATCGGGTCCACGCCCAGCTCAGCGCCTAGGCGTCGCATCGAGAGCGCCGAGAGTCCCTCGCGATCGACCAGCGCGAGTGCCGTACTCACGATGCGCTCTCGGCTGAGCGGGGTCTCGGGCGACTTCTTGCGTGCGGCGGTCATGCGGGGCTCCTCGGCGTGGGGTCGGGTCGTGGCGCTCAATGCGGGCGGCCGGTGCGCACCTCCTACTTGACACTCTGATTCTACATCGTAGAATGCGGGTATGTCATGTTCTACAGCGTAGAACCAAGGCGGCGGGCTGAGCCGGAGCGAGATGTTCCTGCGAAGCCGCCAACGGGAGGGAGGTCGTTATGCGTATCACGATCCTGAACGGTGAACCCGACGCGACCAGCGCGTTCGATGGCTACGTGGGCGAGTACGCCGCGCAGCTTGTCGCCAACGGCCACGAGGTCACGCGCCTCGACCTGCGCGATCTGGAGCTCAAGGGTTGCTCGGGATGCTGGGGCTGCTGGGTCAAGACACCCGGCGAGTGCGTGAAGGACGACGGTAGCGCCCGGGTGTGCCGAGCGTTCGTCAACAGCGACGTGGCGGTGATGGCGGCGCCCATGCGCATGGGATTCACCAGCTCGCTGCTCAAGCGGGCCGCCGACCAGATGATTCCGCTCGTCCACCCGTACATCGTGATCGAGCACGGCGAGATGCACCATCGCGCCCGCTACGCCCGCTACCCGCTGATGGGGCTGCTGCTCGCGCCGGGGGCCGACGCCGACGCGGAGGACCTCGAGATCACCTCGCACCTGTGGGCGCGGATGGCGCGCAACATGAAGTCGTCGATCGCGTTTACCACCATCGCGCCGACCACATCGGCAAAGGAGGCCGCAGATGAACTCGCTGCTGTTGCTTAATGGCTCGCCGAGAGGCCCTCGCTCCAACTCGATGCGGATGATGGCACGCGTCGCCGAGGGCTGGCAGGTCGCAGGTGGCGCCGATCCACTCGTGCTGCATCTCGCCAAGCGCGCCGACTTCGAGCGAGCGGTCGCGCAGTTCGCCAGCGCCGAAACCGTCCTGCTCGGCATGCCGCTCTACACCGACTCGATGCCCGGCCTTGTCGCCGAGTTCATCGAGGCGCTGGAGCCGCGCGTTGGGCGCAGCGACAACCCGCGGATGGGCTTCCTCGTGCAGTCCGGGTTCATGGAGCCGCTGCACTCGCGCGGTCTGGAGCGCTACTTGGCCAAACTCACCGTGCGCTTGGGCTGTGCCTACGCGGGAACAATCGTGCGAGGCGGCGGCGAGTCGCTCCAGATGATGCCCGACGAGGCGTTGCGCGGCCTGTTCACGCAGCTCGCCGAGCTCGGCGGGCAGCTGAAGAGCGACGACCGCTTCGACCCGCAGACGCTCGCGCGCGTCGCAGGGAACGAGCGGTTCTCGGCGGTCACGGCGCCAGCGATGGCGCTGGCGCTCAAGCTGCCGGTGGGGCAGTTCTACTGGACCGGCCAGCTGAAGAAGAACGGCGCGTGGGACCGGCGCTTCAACGCTCCTTACGCCCCGGCTGCTCGATAGCCCGCTTCGCCCGACGTCGATCAGGGAGCCGCCATGTCGGACCTTCACGTAGTCTTCGGGACCGGCCCGGCCGGTTCGCGCACGGCAGCTTCGCTCGTAGAGGCCGGCTGTCGCGTGCGGGCCGTGAATCGCTCTGGTGCGCGCAACGAGTTCCTGCCCGCCGAGTGCGAGGTCGTCGCCGTCGCAGATGCCACCGATGCCGCCGCTGCGACCAAAGCCGCCGATGGTGCCAGCGTGGTCTACCAGTGTCTCAACCCCGCGTATCACCGCTGGCCGGAGCTCTTCCCGCCGCTGCAACGCGGCGTTGTCTCGGCGGCCAGAGCGGTGGGCGCGCGCTACGTGTCGCTGGAGAACCTGTACGGGCTGGGGCTGGTCGACGGGCCGATGACCGAGGACCTGCCGATGCGGCCCAACTCGCGCAAGGGCGCGACGCGCGCCGCGATGGCCGAGGAGCTGCGAGCGTTGTCGGAGACTGGCGAGTTGGAGATCGCGACCGGCCGAGCCGCCGACTACTACGGGCCTGGTGTGACGAGTTCGGCGATGGGCGCGATGATCTTCGAGCCGCTGATCGCCGGCAAGAAGGTCTCGCTCGTGGGCAGCGCCGACGTGCCGCACTCCTACGCCTACATCGTCGACGTAGGCAGGGCGCTCGCGGTGCTCGGCACGAGCGACGCGGCGTTCGGGCGCGTGTGGAACCTGCCCCACGCGCCGGCTCGCACGGGCCGTGCGACGATTGCGCGCGCGTTCGCCGCCGCTGGCAAGCCAGAAAGAGTGGGCGCGATCGGCCCAACGACGATGCGCATCGGCGCGCTGTTCATGCCTGTGGCGCGCGAGTCGCTCGAGATGCTCTACGAGTTCACCCAGCCGTTTGTGGTCGACTCGAGTGCGATCGAGCGCGAGTTCGGGCTGATCGCAACACCGCTCGACGAGGGCATGCGAGAGACCGTGGAGTGGTTCCGAGCGCGGGCGTAAAGCCGCGCCGAGCTACTCGGCGAGCGCCGCGTCGACAGCCGCCAGCGCGTGCAATTTCGCGGTAGGGAACAGCGGGACGTCCAGGTCGCTTTCGCGCACCAGCAGCTCGATCTCGGTGCAGCCTGACACGACGCCCTCGGCGCCACGCTCCACCAGTTCCTCGATTATGCGCAGGTACTCGGCGCGCGACTCGGGCGAGACGATGCCGCGAACCAGCTCGTCGTAGATGACGTCGTGCACCAAGGTGCGGTCGGGCTCGTCGGGGATGAGCGCGGTGATGCCGGTCTCGGCGAGTCGATCGCGATAGAAGCCCATCTCCATCGTGTAGCGCGTGCCGAGCAGTGCAACCGTGCGAATCCCGGCGGCGTGGACGGCGTCGGCGGTGGCGTCGGCGATGTGTAGGAGCGGGATGTCGATTGCGGCCTCGATCTGAGGCGCGAGAACGTGCATGGTGTTGGTGCAGATGACGAGCAACTCGCCGCCTGCGTCTTGGAGCCGTCGCGCGTCGCCTGCGAGCAACTCGCCCATCGCGTCCCACTCGCCGTGCTGCTGCATCGACTCGATCGCATCGAAGTCGTAGCTGCGCACGAGCAGATCCGCCGAGTGCGCCCCGCCCAGCCGCTCGCGCACCGCGGTGTTGATGACGCGCTCGTACTCGATCGACGACTCCCAGCTCATCCCGCCGAGCAGTGCGATTCGCTTCATGCGAGGATCTCCTCTGGCAGCGGGACGATACGTTGATGATAGCGCGGCGGAGTTGTGCGCCCGCGTCGTTGCTAGGCGGGGGTCGCTTCAAGCAGCGTCTGAATGGGCCCCAGGTAGTACTCGCCCCAGCCGATGTCGATGTCAGCCGCCTCGTCGTCGGGAACGCCGGTGTGGAGCAGCGCGAGTCGCGTACCGCCGTCGGGCTCGGCGCGCACGATGAAGCGCGCAATCGACGGCGAAGGCCACTCACCGCTGTACCACTCCTCGACAAGAAGCCTGCCTGCGTCGACCTCAAGCACGGTGCCGTGAACGTCGCCGCCCCAGAGGGTGAACTCGAAGCCCGGCTCGGCAGCCATGACGGACGGGCCGCCGCCCCAGCTGTCGATCACTGTGGGCTGCGTGAGGGCGGCCCAGACCTTCTCGGCGGGCGCGTCGATGAAGTAGGACTTGCTGATGTCCATGGCTGCTCCTCGCCGAGGGGTTTGGAAGTTACTACCCCCGCGTAGCTGCAACCGACGCCGGCACTTCTCGGCCCGCTGCCGCCGAGTCTCGCGTCCGCCTACTTCTTCACCTTGCGGACCGGGTAGCGCACGATCGTCTTGAGCTTCTCGGCGGTCGCGCGGTTTGGGTCGCCGAGATAGATCTCGTGGTGGCGACCCGTGAGTTCGAAGTGGCCGTTGGCGGCCCACGCGACCAGTCGTGCGATGGTCGGCGCCTCTTGGGCATACGGGCCGACGTGCAAGATCTGCACCGACTTGCCCTCCGAGAACGTCTGCACGCGGACATCGGCCAGGCGCGCGATGTCCTTCTTGGTCGCGACCTTAGCGCGGACTTCCTCGACGAACTCCGCGGTGACTTCGTCCGGGATAGAGATCATGAGCGTCCAAGCTAGCGCGCGGCGGTCGGCGGGGTTGAATCCCGTGGAGTCCCCGTCGTGCCAGTAGAGGCCCTCGAGCTCGGCGACCTTGTAGCTCAGGTGCAGCTTCTTGCGCGCCGCGAACTTCACGGGGTAGGCGAGGCCGTAGAGCGCGGTGACTGCCTCGCGATGCGCTTCGCTGCCGATGTCGCCGGTGCCGTCGATCATCAAGAAGCGCGTCGTCGGCACCTTGACGATCTGCGGCGTCCTCGCCGTGGGCTTGCGAAGCGATGCGGGCTGACGGTCGTCGGATGCAGACACGGGGGTTCTCCTAAGGTGTGGCGGCCATTCGCTGGCGTCATTCGCCGAGCGGGCCGGGTTGGCGAGTGTACAGCTTTGCGGCGAACAGCGACGGCCGCGCGTACAGGGTATGTGCCCCGAGACGCGCTGCTGCCGCGCCCGACCACAACGTCCTACAATGCCGAGAGTCGTCTAGGCCGAGAGGAATCCGATGGGCGCAGCACCCGAGACAACCGGCGCGACGGTCTCCACCGGCATGGTGCACGGGCGCTTTCAGCTGTTCCACCTCGAGCACCTGAGCTATGTCCTGCACGCACTGGAGCGCTGCGATCAGCTGGTCATCGGGATCACGAACCCCGACGCCAGCCAGTTCGTGGCCGCCGAGGAAAGCGACCACCGTCATTTGCGTGAGGCCAACCCGTTCTCGTACAACGAGCGCCAGTTGATGATCCGCGAGAGCCTGGTCGACGAAGGCGTGGACCTGTCGCGCATCGCTTTCGTCCCGTTTCACGTGCTCGACCCCGAGCAGTGGCCGTACTACATCCCCAAGCCGGGGACGGTTACCCACTTCATGCGGTTCTTCTCGGAGTGGGAGGAGCGCAAGGCCGCCGAGCTACGCGCTCACGGCTACGAGGTGGTGCAGATCGACGCCGGGCGGTCCAAGTCGATAACCGCCACGCAGGTCCGGGCGCTGCTCGCCGAGGACGGCGACTGGCGCGCCTTCCTGCCGGCAGGCACCGTGCGCGTCGTCGAGAGGCTCGGCGGGCTGCCGCGCGGCCAAGCAGCTGGCTGCGGGACGCGCTCGTGATTGGTCGCGCCTGCCGCGCCGCGGCGTCTCCTCTCGCTCGCGGACGCCGCGCTACTGCGCGTTGTCGGCCCAGCGCACCTGGGCGATCGTTGCCGCGACACCTGCCGCGAACGTCGCGGCCAGCACCAGGTAGCTGCCAGCGGGAAGCCCCGCGACCGGCTGTCCCACCGCGCCGATCAGCAGCGGGATGATCGACCACGGGAACCACTCGGCCCATCCGGTCTTGCCGAAGACGTTGCCCAGCGCCAGCGCGGCCAGCGCGAACGCGAGCGGGGGCATGTACCCGCGCCCAAGTGTGGTGATCCACCCCACCACGGGCACCAGCAGGAATGCGATTCCCGCCGCAAGCAGCGAGTTGCCGACCAGCCCCATCGCGATTCCCGCCGAGAACCCCGGCAGTCCCAGCGCGAGCCCAACGATCAGCCCCTCGGTGACCACGGCCAGCACGAGAACGACCCACCACACCGCCGCCACCACGAACTTCGCCACCACGATCCAGTGGCGCGCGACCGGCAGCGCGAGCAGGTTCTTCTCGGTCCCCTCGGCGTACTCGCGCCCGAAGATGTAGGCGACGATGAACGAGAGAACCAGCATCCCACCCATCCCGATGACAAGCGTGAGAAACGAGGCGTACGACGGCCACGTCGCGGTGAGCCCCGACAAATTGGCCTTCGTCCCCAGGAGGCCGAGTTGCGCAGCACGGCCAGGCTCGCGCACGATCCACATGAACAGTGCCAGCGCCAGCGGTCCCATTGAGAGCGCGGCGAACGTGCCCCACGTCACCTTGCTACGTCGCAGCTTGAGGAACTCCGTGCTGAGCGCTGTCGAGAACCCGTTCATCATGCGACACCTCGCTCGATTGCGGCGGCGCGGGCTGCGACGAGCGAGGACGCGAACAGCGTCGCCAGCACAGCCTGGATTACGAGCGGCGGCACGAGCTGCGCCCAAGGGAGCGTGCCGGTCGTGCCGAGAGCGATGTTGTTCGCGGCGAGCGCGAGGATGACTGCGAGCGTGATCGCAAGCACTCCTCGGCGTTCCCGCGTGCGCAGATGTGCCCACACCAGAATCGCGCTGAAGCCGAGCATGAGCACCGCCGCGATGATCGCCGGTTGCCCGGCCGCGCCCGGTGCGCGCAGCCCCGGGAATCCGAGCAGCGTCGTGCCCGTCGGCAGCAGCAGCTGCACCGCCGCCAGCGCGTCGACGATTGCGCCCAGCCAATACGTCAGACGCACGAAGTCCAGCTTGTCCAGCTTCATCCCATGCCTCCGGTTCGCCAGAGGAAGTAGCGCTCGAGGTCCATCGTCAACGCCGCGTCCGCGCGCTCCTGCTCGGTCAGCGCCTCGGCGGTGAACGAGCGCGCCTTAGCCGCCAGCTCGTCGCGCGAACACTCCTCAAGCAGCCGTCCCCCGTGAACGATGCCGATACGGTCGGCCAGGTGCGCGACCTCGGCGAGGATGTGGCTGCTCATGAAGACGGTCACGCCGCGCTCGTCGGCGAGGGCGCGCAGCAGCTCCCGGATCTCGACGATGCCCGCCGGGTCCAGCGCGTTGGCGGGCTCGTCGAGCACGAGCAGGTCGGGCGAGTGCAGCAGCGCGCGAGCGAGCGCGAGGCGCTGCTTGTTGCCGAGTGACAGCTGTGCGGCTCGGCGGTCGGCGTACGACTCGAGGCGCAGCAGCGCGAGCGTCTGTGCGATCGAGGTGAGAGGCGCGCCGGTGAGGCGGCGCTGGATGTCGAGGTTCTCGCGTACCGTCAGGTTGGGGTAGGCGGTCGCGGACTCCACCAGGTAGCCGACGCGACCAAAGACGCTGGTCTCGCCGGGCACAACGCGCCGGCCCAGCACCTCGACCTCGCCGCCGGACGGTCGAATCAGGCCCAGCAGCATGCGGATGGTCGTCGTCTTGCCCGCACCGTTGCGGCCCAGGAAGCCGTAGATCTCGCCGCGCCGGACGTCGAGGTCGAGCGAGTCGACGGCGAGAAGGTCGTGGTAGCGCTTGGTGAGCGAGTGGGTGGCGATGGCGGGGGAGGTTGTCACAGGTGGCGCTCCATTGCAGACGGTATCTGCGCGACGGGTAGTTATGACTGACTGTCAGTCATAATAACACGCCCGTCACTGGAGTCCATGCTCGCGAGGCGATTGCGCCCTCGTCTCCCACAACGGTGCAGGCGCGGCCCACGGGCCAGATGCGCGCTACGCCTCGTAGCCCAGCGCCCTGAGCGCGAGCTTCGTGGCGACCGCAAGCGCCGCCGGCATCTCGGCGGCCGGAGTGCCAGCGAGCTCCGCGCTCTGCAGCCCGCCGAGGACGAACCAGGCGGCTGCGCGCGTGTCGTCGACGCGAAACGAGCCCTCGACGACGCCTTGCTCGACGATCGCTTCGACCAGCGGGATAAGGCGCGGGACGAGGTTCTCGGCGAGGCGGTCGTGCAGGGCGCGGTTATCCGCGTGATGGAGGAGATCGATCAGCTCGTCGGCGCCTGGGTCGCGCTCGAAACTCGACAGCACGTCGCCCAAGCCCAGCATCCGCTCCACCGCCGAGGCGTTGCCCGCCGCGGATGCGGCCTCGATCGCCGAGGCCATCCGGTCGACCAGCTGCTCGACCACGGCGAGCACAACGTCGTCCTTGGAGTCGAAGTACAGGTAGAAGGTGCCCTGCGCTACACCCGCCGCTTTCACGATGTCGCTTACCGACGTGTTGGAGACGCCGTGCTCGGCGAAGACGCGAGAGGCAGCCGAGGCCAGCTCGGTCCGTCTGGCGGCACGATCGACGACGCGGGGCATGTGGGACTCCAAGCGAGAGAGTGTGTGACTGACTGTCAGTCAGACTAGGCTCCCGACAAACCGCGTGCAAGGGCGTGCGAGGCGCGACAACCGGCACCTGGCGCGAGGGGAGGAAGGTCGACTGCGGGGCACGCGCACCCGCAGGTTTCGAATCGCTTAGTATGGGCTAAGTAAAAGTGACGAAGCCAGTCTAGCTACCGAAATACATGGGGGTCGCCAGGATGCCGCTTATGCCCACCGAGTTGCAGGAGATCGAGCGCGCGAACGATTCGGGTCTGCAACCTGTCGTCTTCGTGCATGGCCTGTGGCTGCTGCCCAGCAGCTGGGACCGGTGGCGCGAACTCTACGAGCGGCACGGCTACACCACCATCGCACCGGGTTGGCCCGACGACCCCGACACCGTTGCCGAGGCACGCGAGCACCCCGAGGTGTTCGCCAAGACGTCGCTGAAGATCATCGCCGCCCACTACGCCGAGGCGATTCGCGCTCTTACGATCGAGCCCGTTCTTGTGGGCCACTCCTTCGGTGGCATGCTTGCCGAGGAACTCGCGGGCGAGGGGCTCTCGGCGGCCACCGTGGCCATCGATCCGGCGCCGTTCAGAGGCGTGCTGCCGGTGCCCGCCTCGTCGCTGAAGAGCTCGGCGGCGGTGCTCAACAACCCGGCCAACTACGCGAGAGCCGTCTCGCTGAGCTTCGACCAGTTCAAGTACGGCTGGGCCAACGAACTCGACGAGAGAGAAGCGCGAGAGCTCTTCGAAGAGTTCCACGTTCCTGGTTCCGGACGGCCGCTGTTCTCGGCGGCGTTCGCGAACATCAACCCGTGGACCGAGGACCGCGTCGACACCACAAATCCCGATCGCGGGCCGATCTTGCTGATCTCGGGTGAGAAGGACAACACGGTGCCGTGGGCCGTGGTGAGCGCGGCGTACCAGCGTCAGCTGCGCAATCCTGGCGAGACCGAGATCCGGCAGATTCCGGACCGCGGTCACTCACTCGTTATCGATCACGGATGGCAGGACGTCGCCGAGTGCGCCTTGGCCTTCATCAAGGAGTACGCACCGGCGACCGAGCCCGTCCATGGCTGACCTCCCTCCAAGCACCGGCGCGTCCCCCCTCGCGCCGGTGCCCCCGGGGGCGGCAAGCCGCTCCACCTGCTACACTCCACCTGCCTGAACCGCTCGCCCGGGGATGGCCACGGATCCCGGAGGTCACCGCCTCGCGGGATCCAACTTTGTCTGGGCTCGAGTCGCGCTAGAATCGGGTGACCGACCGGCACCGCCACATGGATGGGGCACCAACTCGTGAAGCAGCTCGCGCAATCCGATCTCGCCAGCCTCGCTGAGGAGTCCGAGCTTCGCGGACTCTCGTTTGAGGGGCTGCGCCTCGCCGGCTACGACTTCTCCGACCGCGTGATCGAGGAGTGCTCGTTTCGCGACTGCCTGCTTGCCGATGCCCGCTTCAACACCTCGACCGTGCGCGCATGCGAGTTCGCGGGCGCCGGCGTCCAGGGCATCAGCTTCTTCGCGGCCACCATCGTGGAGTGCAAGATGATGGGCCTTGACTTCGGCCGCGGCGCCCGCTTCGACGCAGCGACGTTCGTGCGCACTAACCTCGACTACGCGCTCTTCCGCGCCGCCGATCTAGCGGGCGTCGAGTTCACCGGCTGCTCGATGCGCGAGTGCGACTTCACTGGAGCCGACCTCGCCAACGCGAGCTTGGTCGAGTGCGACCTTACTGACGCCGACTGGAGCAGCGCGACCACGCGCGGCACCGACCTGAGCGGCTCGCGCATCCGCGGGCTCGACCTGCGTCGAGGCCCCTACGGCGTCATCCTGACCTCCCGCCAAGCCGTCTCGCTGGTCGAGGATCTCGGCGTGCGCGTCTTCGACCCAGCCGAGTAGGGGACGCGGCTGGAAGGAACTCCCTGACCTCTCGGCGAAAGAGACACCAGACGCGATTCGCACCCGCGCAAAGAGCAGATCTGCCTAGCGTGGGGGAATCCGTGAAGAAGCGCGCCGGGATGTTCGCCGTCTTTCGCAACCCGAAGTCTCGTCCGCGCGCCATCATGTGGACCGGCGTCTGGCTGATCGTCTTGGGCTGACGCTCAAGCTCGCAGGCAACGAGAAGCACGCCGATTTCCTGCAGATGGACGCGTGTTTCCGCTGCCACGCCCTCGAGGGCAAGCACGACGCGCCTGGCGAGTGCGCCACCTGCCACACTCCTGGTTTCGATCTCACGCCGGCGAGTCGCCGCGCCGCCGGTTGGCTCCCCGGCGGACATGCCGCAGCCGCCGCCGAGTCGCTCAAGGAGTTCGGCATCGCAACCGCCGAGTCCAAGGACCTCACCGATGAGGGCATCCCCGAGCGGGTTGCTCGGCCGGTCGAGCACTGCTCGACATGCCACAAGAAGGCGTTTTACGAGGACTGCCACTCACAGCTGGCGAAGGGCCTGAAGCTCGGCGCGAAGTAGCGGGTCGCCGGAGTCCGGCGCGGTCGCGCACTACTCCACGTCGCTCGGCACGACCAAGCGGCTCTGGAACGCCATGACCACAAGTTGGGCGCGATCGCGGGCGTCCAACTTGAGCATCACGTTGCTCACGTGCTTCTTCGAGGTCGACTCCGAGACCACCAGCTGCCTTGCAATCTCGTCGTTGGAGAGCCCCTCGGCGACCAGCCGCAGCACCTCGAGCTCGCGCTCGGTGAGCGACGCGAGCGCCTCCGGGTGCGCGCGCAGCACGTCCGCACGCTGCGTGAAGTGCGCGATCAGCCTGCGAGTCACGAGCGGGTCGAGCAGCGCATCGCCGCGGGCCACGACGCGAATCGCGTCGAGCAGCCGAGCAGGGCCGGCGTCCTTGAGTAGGAAGCCGCTTGCACCGGCGCGTAGCGCTTCGTAGACGTACTCGTCGGTGTCGAATGTGGTCAGGATCACGATGCGCGGTCCGGCCTCACCGAACTCGGCCGCAATCGCCACGGTCGCCTCGATGCCGTCCATGACCGGCATCCGGATGTCCATCAGCAGCACGTCGAGTGGCGTCGTCCGTGCCAGAGCCACGGCTTCCTCGCCGTTGGCAGCCTCGCCCACGACCTCGATGTCGCCGCCAGCCTCCACGAGCGCGCGAAGCCCGGCGCGAATGAGTTCCTGGTCGTCGGCGATGCCTACTCGAATCGTCACCGCTTGCTCCTCGTCAGCGGGATGGTTGCCCGCACTTCGAAGCCGCCGCTTTCGCCCGGCCCAGCCGAGATCGTACCGCCGAGCACGTCGACCCGCTCGCGCATGCCGATAAGCCCGCGACCCGTGCCCGCGCTCGCCGCAGCGCCGGCGGCTGCACCAGCGCCGTCGTCGATCACGAGCAGTGCCAGCTTGTCGTCTTTCACGTCCACGCGCACGGTCGCGTGCTCGGCGTGCGCGTGACGCACCACGTTGGTGAGCGCCTCCTGCACGATACGGTACGCCGAGACGGCCACCGCGCTGGGCACCGACTCAAAGTCGCCGCTCGTTGCCAGCGCCACATCGAGGCCGGTCTCACGCACCGAGCGCACCAGCGTGTCGAGCTCTCCCAGGTCCGGCACGGGTTGGCGCGGCGAGTCGTCGCCCGAGTCGCCGGCGAGCACCGAGAGCATCGAGCGCAGGTCGCGCAGGGTGGCTCGGCCGGTATCCCCAATCACGGTAAACGCGGCGCGCGACTTCTCGGCGTCGTCGACGGTGGTCGATCCGGCGTCGGCTTGCAGCGTCATGAGCGTCAGCGAGTGCGCCATGATGTCGTGCACGTCGCGGGCGATGCGCAGGCGCTCCTCCTCAACGCGGCGAAGCGACTCCTCCTCGCGCTTGCGCTTGACCTCCACGAAGAGCTCTCGGCGAGTCTGCGCCGTATGCCCAAGCGCCGCCGAGAGTGCCAGCAGCGCGAGGATCGCGACGACCTGCGCCACCGTGTAGGAGACCGACACGGTCATCGCCGAGACACCAAGCACGATGGCGCCCAGCACGATGCCGATCGGCACTGCTCGGCGGCCGCCGTAGCGCTCGGAGACCGTGAACAGTGCGGTCATCGGCGCGAGGATGACGATGGCTGGTGGCCACGGCATGGCGAGATACAGGCCGGTGAAGATGGCCGTTGCGAGCAAGACGGGACCGGGGTAGCGGCGCCGGTACATCAGAGGGAGGAAGCAGGCGACCGCAGCCACGTACGGCCAGAGCCCGGGATGGAGCTGCAGATGCAGCTGGGTCGCGATCGCAGGGTACGACGCGAGCGAGCGGACGATGGCGATCTGGATGACCGCGAGTACGGCAAGCGCGATGGCGCTCCCAATATCGCGGTGATCCTGACGCCCCTCCAAGACGAGATTGTCGATGTCGTCGTCGGTCGCCAGGTTCTCAAGCCGGTCTATCACGGACTCTCGGTCGGCCTCGTGCTTGGCGCGGTGCTGGGCGTCACGCAGTGCGCGGCGTTCGGCTCGGCTGGGTTTGGGGTGATCGTTCATCATCGTGTCCTCAAGATTACGCTACAGCGCTTTCGGGCTTGGGCGGCATCGAGCTTGCCCTGCCCAGCAGCGGCCAGATCAGGGCAATCGCGGACAGCAGGAACAACACGCCAAGCGCGTACGGCACCGACTCGCCGAGGCGCGAGTACGCCCAGCCGCCTAGAAGCGGAACGAGCATCCCCATCAGCGACTGGATCGAGCCCAGGCCGCCGGCGAGCGCGCCCTGCTCGTCGTCGGGGACCGAGCGGGAGATGAGCCCTTGCACGGCGGCGGTCGTCCCGCCCTCGGCAGCGCCGAACAGCAGCACGCCGACGATGAAGACGATCGGGAGAGGCAGGAACGACCCCACGAGCGCGAGCAGTCCACAACCGACGACCTGGCCCAAGAGCCCCCCGATCGCGACGCGGTGCTCGCCGATCCTCGGGACGAGGAACCGGACGAGGCCGCCTTGGATGACGATGTCGAGGATGCCGATCACTGAGACGAGCAAGCCGATCTGCGTCGGGCCCCACGCAATCGCGTCCTTCGCGAGAACCGAGGCGTTCAGCGCGAAGAATCCGAACGGGACCGCGGCGAGGGTGAGTGCGAAGAGGAGCGGGCGCAAGTCGGGATGGTCGAACGCGTCGCGGATCGTCTGAAGCAGGTGCGGGCTCTCGACCTCGAGCTTCGCGGCGCGTTTCTCGGCGGTGATGGTCTCGGGGAGCACGAACATCGAGATCAGCGCGATGAGTACGGTGATTGCTGCCGCGACGAACACCGGCACGGAGTAGCCGAACTGCGCGAGCAGGCCGCCGACGGCCGGGCCGAACATGAAGCCTATGCCGCCCACGGCTCCCGCGAGCCCGAACTGCGCCGCGCGCTCCTCAGGAGGGGTGATGTCGGCGAGGTAGGCCATGCTGACGGCTCGGTCACCTGCGGTGATGCCGTCGATGATGCGCGACACCAAAAGGATGCCGAGGCCGCCCGCGAGGCCGAAGAGCACGTAGCCCGCGGCCGATCCCAGCAGGCTGACAACCAGCACGGGCTTGCGGCCGATGCGGTCGGACAGTGCACCCAGCAGCGGCCCCGAGAAAAGCGCACATGCCGAGAACACCGCCTCGAGCACGCCCACCCACAGCGCCACGTTCTTCGCGTCGTGCACGTGGTTCTGGATGATGAAGGGCAGCACGGGCAGCACGATCGTCATGCTAATCGTGCTCAGGAAGCCGATTGCCAGCATGATGATCAGCGGCAGCTTCGAGCGGACCTTCGCGAGCGAGATCATTGTCTAGTCCTGCTTTGCGAAGAGTCGGACGCCAGGCACGAGGAACGCTACGAACAGTACGCACAGCACCAGCATGTCGAGCACTATTGAGTGCAGCACCAGGCTCGCGGGCATCGCAGCGCCCAACATCGCCTGTCGCAGCGCATCGATGCCGTATGTGACCGGGTTGAGTTGCGAGACGATTCTGAACGCCGAGGCCATCATTCCGCTCCCGAACGACGGGAGAAACGAGCCCAGCGAGAGCATCATGATCGGCATCATCACGAGCATGTTCACGAGCATGAATCCTTGCTGCGATGTCTGCCGCGACGCGACGAGCACGCCGAGCGAAGTGACGGTCGCTGAGAGTACCAGAAGCACGAGCAGCACCAGCAGCGTCGAGTCGAACGAGAAGTGGATGCCGATGAACGGCGCCACGAGCAGCATCAACAGCGTTTGTATGAGTGCGATAGTCATGCCGCCGGCAACCTTGCCCAGCGCCACAGACGTGCGCGACACCGGCGCGACCAGGATCTTGCGCATGAACCCGAACTCACGGTCGTACACCATCGACATGGTCGACTGCATCGCCGTTGTCAGCACCGTCATCGCCAGCATCGCCGGGAAGATGAACTGCACAAAGGGCACGCCGGGAACGCTCATGCCGCCCATCGGGCCGCCTCCGCTGGCGCCCACCTTGCCGATCAAGCCGCCCAAGCCGAAGCCCAACCCGATGATCATGATCGCTGTCATGACCACGGTCCCGATCACTCGCGAGCGGTCCTTCAACAAGCCGAGTACGTCGCGGTACCAGACCGTGTACGCCCCAGCCATCAAATCCGAGAAGCCCGTCATTAGTGGCCACCCCTTCCATGCGCCTGCATAGCTGCGCGCATCGAGTCGCTCGCACTCGGGCCTTCGTCGCGGATGGCTCGGCCGGTCAGCTGGACGAATACGTCGTCGAGCGTTGGGTGCTCCAGCGAGATCGCCGAGACGCAGCCGGTGCCCAGCGCGGCGTCCAGCGCGCGAATCGCCTCGGGCACGAAGCGATCGCCGTTGGCCACCTCGAGCGCCAGCGCGCCGTCTACGCGGTCGGGCAGCACGGTCGCGCCCATCTCGGCGAGGCGCAGCGCGGCGGCGTCGTGCATGTCGTTGCCGTCGGTCCACAACTTCACGCGGTCGCGACCGATGGCGCTCTTCAACGTGCTGGGCGAGTCGCACGCGTCGATGCTGCCGTGGTCGATGACGGCGATGCGGTCGCAGATCTCGGCCTCGTCCATGTAGTGGGTGGTGAGGAAGACGGTCAGGCCCTCGGTCTCGCGCACCGCGTTGACGTACTCCCAGATGCGGCGGCGCGTTTGCGGGTCCAGGCCGATGGTGGGCTCGTCGAGGAACAGCACCTTGGGGCGGTGCAGCAGCCCGATGGCGATCTCGAGACGCCGCTTCATCCCGCCGGAGAACTTGGCGACCGGAGCGGTGGCCTTGTCGGCGAGGTCGACCATCGCGAGCAGCTCGCGAGCACGCGGCTCGAACTCCGCGGCCGGCATGGAGTAGAGCATCGCGTGGAACTTCATGTTCTGCCACGCCGAGAGGCGCTCGTCGAGCGTGGGGTCCTGGAACACGAGTCCGATCGAGCGGCGCACCTCATGCTGCTCGCGCTCGAGGTCGTGTCCGTTGATAGACGCGCTACCCGCCGAGGGCTTGAGCAGCGTGCACAGCATGTTGATGGTGGTCGACTTCCCTGCGCCGTTGGGGCCGAGGAACCCGTAGATCTCTCCGGACTCGACCGAGAGCGAGACGGCGTCGGCGGCGGTGAACTCGCCGAAGCGCCGGGTGAGGTTGTCGACCTCGATGATTGGCATGTGACTGTCCTTCCGTGGATGACAGTCCCATCGTGCCGCTCGCCGAGGGCCGGCACATCGCTCCGGGGGAGAGAGTTGCGCTGGTACCGGGGGAGAAGAACGCGAAAGACGGCCCCACAGGACCGCCCTTTGCTTGGCGCGTGGCGCCGGCGCTACATCGAGACCAGGTTCAGGATGTTGCCCTCGGTGTCCTTGAACCACGCCGACTTGGTGCTGCCCGTGTCGGCGACGCCGTTGACGGTCTTCAGCCCCATCTCGGGGATGTCGTACTCCTCGAACACGACGCCGCGACCGCGCATCTCGGTGACGGTGGAGTCGAACGCGGCGGGGGGCACCGGGATGGCCAGCGTCGTGTTGGCGGGCGCGGGCATGCCAGGGCGCTCGTAGAGCGAGAGTTGCGAACCCATACCCGCCGAGATGATCGCTACGCCGTTGCCGCTTTGCGCCGCGTCCAGTGCGAAGCCGAGCACCTCGGTGTAGAACTTGGTCGCCCGGTCCAGATTGTCGGCCCGCAACACGGCCACCGCTGGATAACTACTGAGACCTGCCATCACGCACCTCGCTTCCTCATCGTTCGCGGTCCTGTGTGACCGCGTGCAGGAGGTACCTACCCACCAGCACACGGAGACGGAATGCAGGCACCGGCTGTCCGCCGAGCAGCGCTGTCGCGCTATCCTGCTCGCATGTGCGACAACTCCCGAGAATGCTCGACGCCCAAGGCCCGCAGCTTCGCCGGCCCACGCGCGGACGCTGGTGCACAACCCGCCGCGCGAGGTGCTGCGGCGGGTGCTGCCATCGGCGTCGGCGTCGGCGCCGCCGATGGCCGGCGCGGCATCCGCCCGATTCGCGCCGACGAGCACGACGCCGTCCTGGCGATCATCAACGATGCCGCGCAGCGCTACCGCGGCGTCATTCCGGCGGACCGCTGGCACGACCCGTACTTCTCGGCGGAGTATCTGGCGAGCGAGATCGCCGCTGAAGTGCGGTTCTGGGGCTACGAGTCCGACGGCGAGTTGCTGGGCGTGATGGGCGTGCAGGACGTCGACGACGTCACACTCATCCGGCATGCGTACGTGTCGCCGCATGCGCAGCGCGGGGGCGTGGGTGGACGATTGTTGCGCTCGCTGCTCGCGAAGACCGACAAGTCGGTGCTCATCGGCACGTGGGCGGCAGCGGACTGGGCGATCGCGTTTTACGAGAAGCACGGCTTTCGTGTCACCAGCCGCGAGGAGACCGAGCGACTGCTGAAGCGCTACTGGGACATCCCCGAGCGTCAGGTTGAGACGTCAGTCGTGCTCGCACAGCGGTAGGGCTCGCATCCGGGGGTTGGTTGGGCGCGCTAGGTGTCTCGGCGGGGTTCCGAGCCGTAGGCGGGTACGAAACACGCATGCCCTTGCACCCGAGCCGAGGAGTCACCGTGAACTGGCAGCCGATAACCACCGAGCTCACCCTCGCCGACTACGTGGCCTCGATGGCCCGAGCGGTCTTCGTGTCCGGCATCAACTGGAAGGTCATCGACGCCAAGTGGGACGGGATCCGCGCGGCATTCGACGACTTCGAGCCGCTAACGGTCGCTGGCTACACGCCCGCCGATGTCGACCGCCTGATGACCGACACGCGCATCATCCGCAACCGCAAGAAGATCGAGGCGATCGTCCGCAACACCGGCGAGCTGATCAACGTCGATCGCGAGTTCGGCGGCGTCGACAAGTACCTGGCGTCGTTTAGCGACAACGACCTGCTCATCAAGGACCTGCACAAGCGCTTCGCCTTCCTAGGCGAGTCGGTCGCCCACTTCTTCCTGTTCGGAGTGAACTTCAACTACCCGGCGCAAGAGGCATGGGCCAAGGCACACTTCGGCGGCGAGCACCCTCACGGGCGGTGAGGGGCGAAGGTCCGAGGTGCTGGATCCGGCCAGCGTTCCCAGCGCGCTGCGCTGATATCCTTGGCGGCGACTGCCTACCGCGCACCCCCAGCCGCCGAGGAGACCGCATGCCCGCACGTCTCGCGCTCGTCACCACCGACGACCCGGTGCTGCTCGA
>JARLGT010000072.1 GCA_031292615.1 Coriobacteriia bacterium
GTATCTTTCGTGTGAGGTGATCTGGCGATACTTCGGCATCGGTTCCCCTGTTCTTGGAGGAGGAGAGGAACTGGGAGTGTCCCAGATTGCCTCACCCCCGCTCCAGGGGGAGGGCGTTGCACTTAGTATCTGAATTCGCGGGTGCTAACAAGCGCATCGAGCGGACGCCGCGAGCGCTATCCTGATGGCAGCGCCGGAGCGCCGCTCATGCGCAAGACGTTAGCAGGACACGCACTCGCCGTGAGTTTCGAGGAGAGGAACGGCCACGTGACCTCAATCGCAATCGACGTGCTGCTAGATCCAGATGCCGCCACCGTTGAGAAGGCGCGGGCCGCGAACGCTCGGCTGCGGGGGGACTATCCGAGCGGTTTCGCCCTCGATGGCAATCACGCGCCGCACGTCACCATCCTCCAGCGGTTTGTGAGGACGGAGGACCTCGGCGAGGTCGCGAATGCTGTGGCCGAGGTGCTGCGTACAGAGGAGTCGTCGAACTGGGAGAGCAATGCGGCGGGCTACTATGACTTGGCGTACGAGAATCTCGGCTTGGTGGGAATCGTCATCGAACCGACGGAGAATTTGCGTCGACTTCAGCAGAGGATCATCGACACCGTTGCTCCGTTCGCTTTGGAGACGGGGACAGGCGAGGCCTTCGCGCCCCGCCCCGATGGCGCAGCGATCGGCCAGCCGACAGTGGATTACGTGAACACCTTCGTCGGTCCCCGCACCGGCATGAACTACCACCCTCATCTGACCGTCGGTATAGGCACTCGTCACTTCGTTGACGCTCTGAAAGCGGAGCCATTCGAGGCGTTCACCTTCCGTGCAGAATCCGTGAGCCTCTACCAAGTGGGTGATTTCGGTGTCGCACAGAGGAGGCTCTATGATCTCCACCGCCGCTGATCCGCTACCCTCGTGGAACGATGGCCCCACTAAGCAGGGCATCCTCGCGTTCGTCGCCAAGGTGACAGACGAAGCGTCACCCGACTTCCTGCCAGTGGCAGAGCGCATCGCCGTGCACGACAACGACGGCACTCTTTGGCCGGAGAACCCGATGCCGTTTCAGGCAGCGTTTGCCATCGACGAACTGAAACGGCGCATCCGCACCGAGCCCGACCTCGTTTCGGATCCCATGGTGCAGGCCGCCTTGGCCGGCGAGCTCGCGGTGCTCCTGAAAGGCGAGCACTTCGCTGGCCTGATGCGGGTCTTGGCACTCACCCATGCGGGGATGACGACAGATGACTTTCGTGACGCGGTGGAGGAATGGTTGAAATCGGCCAAGCATCCGCGGTTTGGCAGGTCCTATGACGCGCTCACCTATCAGCCCATGCAGGAACTCCTCCGCCATCTGCGCGCCAACGGCTTCAAGAACTTCATCGTTTCCGGTGGCGGCGCGGACTTCATGCGTGTGTGGGTGGAACGCGTGTACGGCATACCGCCGGAGCAGGTCGTCGGCTCAGCGGCGCGGACTGAATTCGCGCTACACGAAGAGGGACCGGTGCTGACGAAGACACTCGACCATCTGTTCGTCAACGACAAAGAGGGCAAACCGGTTGCGATTCACCAGTCCATCGGCCGGCGGCCAATCATATGTTGCGGCAACAGTGACGGCGACCACGCGATGCTGCAGTACACCACGATCAACAACCCGCGCCCTAGTCTCGGCCTCATCGTCCACCATACTGACAGTGAACGCGAATACGCGTATGACTGCGAGACGCAGAGCACCGGCACGCTTGTCGAAGCCCTCAAAGCGGCCCCAAACCGCGGCTGGCTGGTTGTGGACATGAAGCAGGACTGGAATGCTATGTTCCCGACTGAGTAGAGGGAGTCCCTGCTAACAAACGGATCAACCTGACTCGCTTCGCTCGCAGGTTATCCGTCAGACGTTGTACGGAACCACTGGACTCCTTGGTGGGCTACAACTGAGGAGCGAGCTCTTGGCCCGCGCAAGCGACCTGCCACTGGGCAGAGACACTGAACCGACGCGCAGACGCGTGCGCTTCAGCGACGCTTTGTGGATAGTGGCCGCGTTCGTGTCATGGCTCGTGGTGCTGCTCTGGTTCCCATTCCTGACACATGCCACGCTGACGCGTTTCAGCGCAGGGGCGTTTCGTCTCGCGGTGTTCGAGGGTGCTGCGATCGGCGTCAGCATCTTCTTGGCCGTGCGCTTCGGCGGAGCGCCGCGATTCGTCTGGATCGGTGTGGCGATTCCAGCGCTCCTGGCGATAGGGATCTTGGGTGTGCTCCTCGTCGCGCCCGACTCGCCAGCTCAGGCACTCGGCTTGGGCTACTACATCTACGGCATCCTTCTGCCGTCGGCCGTCTGTTGCGTCTGTTCCTACCTTGGTGCCGGCCTGCCACGTCGTACTCCCGATTGGGGCCGCGACGACTGAGACTCGAAGACCTGCGGCATCGGGTTCGTCCAACAAGGGGATCGAGCTGACGCCGCGAGCGCTATCCTGATGATTGCGCCGGAGCGCTGCTCATGCGTAACACGGCTCCATCGTCGAGCTCATCTTACTGGGTGTCATCGGAGCGGTTCTCGGCGCCCTAGCGGCACGACGTTCGCGGCCTAGGCTGCTGGCGTCCATCGGCGTCGCGATCGGAGCGCTCGGGGTGGCGGTCGCGGCGTGCGCCGCCGACTTCACGCTGGCGGTGTCGTATGGAAACGACGCAGGGTTGACCAAGCCGCCGCTGTGGGTGGACCTGATTGCGACGACGGCCTTCAGTGTTGGGCTCGCCGCGCTCCTTTTCGGTATCGTGGAACTCGGGGCCGCGGTGTGGCGCAACACGTTCGAGAGACACGATGACTGCGAGGGGATGCTGTGAGCAGCGACCAACTACCCGTCGGCGGCTTTCGCTCGGCTGTGCTCATCTCTCTCATCGCCACAGCGCTTCTTGGCGCTGCGGGATGCGGCGCAACGACGTCCAAGACGCAGTCACGTCCGGTCAGCGTCCAGACTCCGGTAACGCGACCGGCGACCGCCGACACCTCCGCCGACGATTCCGACGATGCGACGGAGGCCCCCACGCCACGGGCCGACCCCCGTCAGCTCGACCGCCTCGATGCCGATCTCGCACGGGCGATCGCGAGCGCAACGCCCACGATGTCACCTGATGCTCTCGACGCGCACATCCGCAAGGTCACCCAGGCCCCATACTCGATGATTGTTGCGCCGTACGATCCCAAGGCGCAGCCGGACTCCGAGGAGTTCGGCAAGAGATGGGTCGCCGGCTACGGGACCGACGCGGCGATCACGGAGGAGTTCGAGGGGATCGTCCACGACTCCCGTGGGAAGCCGCATCGCGATTTCGACCCAAGCCTCATCGGCGAGCCCCTGTACTTTGCCGGGCGCCCCGTGCGGGTCCGCGGGCGTGCTGGGTACGTGCTCGTGGCTCGGACGGCGAGGTAGCGGCCGCGCGCGTGCTCTCGAACAAGCGCATCGAGCGAACGCCGCGAGCTGATACGCGGGGGCCGCAAGCGGCGAGCGTCGCCTAAGCGCAACACATTCGTGCGAGCAACTCCACGCGGATGCCAGCATCCACCTTACTGCGATGGCGGCACGAACAGGGGGCGCACCTCCACGGCTCCCTCACGAGTCGCGGGGTTGAGGGCGGCGATCCGCAGCGCGGAGTCCAGATCAGGGGCTTCCAGCACGTAGAAGCCGGCCGCCACCAGATTGTCCGCGCCCAACATCGGGCCATCGCTGACGGCGCCTCCGCGTATCGCCCGGGCGGTCGTGCTCGGCTGGAACGCGAATCCGACAACGATGTTCCCGCCCAGTTCGCCCACCTGTGACGGATAGGCGTTTAGCGATTCGAGGTAGTCGGGTGTGAGCGCCATGGGGTCGGCGGGTGCAGGCGATATAACGAAGATCCCGTACTGCGGCATTTCGTCCTCCTCGGTTGGGCTGTGGGGTCTACGTACCCAAGCGAATGCGCGGTCTGCAGGCAGGCCCGACGAGTTGCCGCGCTGACAGCCGCATCGAGCGGACGCCGCGAGCGCTATCCTGATGCAAGCGCCTGAGCGCCGCTCATGCGCGGCACGGCGGACAGGGTCGAGCACTCGTTACCGCTTGCAACCGGGAGAACCCAATTGGATCACGCTCGACTCCTGCTACTGGCTCCGGTCCTGCTCGTCTATCTCGGCTTCCGGGTCAGGGCGGGCATGCGCATGCGCGATGCAGCCCTGTGGGCCCTGCTCGGCGTCTATGCCCTCTGGGCAGCGGGCTTGTTGTTCTTTCCCTGGGTGATCGATCCCGTTTTGCGCGAGTCACACCGGGTCGACTCGATGCGCTACTGGGTCAACTTGGTGCCATTCGCCACGATCTGGCCCCAACTCCACGGCGCCGGCTCGTCCCCGCTCCGGCAGCTTGTGGGCAACTGCGGGCTGCTCTTCCCCCTCGGGCTGCTCGGACCGCTCGTCATGCCGTCGCTTCGCAGGGCCGGGCGCCTGGCCCTGGTCGCCCTCGCGGTGTCCGTCGGGATCGAACTCTTGCAGTTCGCCGGAACGCTTTCGCACTTACTTCTGCGTTCCGCCGACGTCGACGATGTGATCCTGAACGTCGCCGGCGCGCTACTCGGCTGGCTTGTGTGGGCGGCGTGCTCGGCCTTGTGGCGGCGCATCGATTCGGGGTTCGCAGACGACGAGGGCGCACGCGATCCGTCCAACTAGCGCATCGAGCGGACGCCGCGAGCGCTATCCTGATGCAAGCGCCTGAGCGCCGCTCATGCGCAACACGTGACCTACGGCCATGGAAGTGAGATGGAAGGCGCAGTGCAAGAGCCTCGGCCAGATGCCTTGGCGTTCGTCGGAGAGGGCGAGCTGCGCCCAGACTTCAACCGGGTGAACTGGGCTGCCACCGCTTTCGCCCCCTTCTGGTCGCTGGGCTACGGCCCCGCACCTTGGGGTCGCATCATCTGGGCCGTGCTGCTGGTGCCGCTCGTCGTCGAGAACGTGGTCCTGCTGTTCATCGGGGTCCCGCAGTTCGACGTCGTCCGACATGTTGTGGACGCGATGTACTCGGTCGTCATCCCAGTTCTCGCCGCCTACTACGGCTACAACGTTGATCGTTGGCTGTGGGGCCGCGAGCACCAGCGGATCGTCGAATACCCGGACCTTCCGGCGAAACTGATCCCGCTCAACAAGTACCGGCGGTCCCGACTCTTCTGGACGCGAATCTGGCTCGGGCTACTTGCCCTCGGCTTGGTTGCGGACACCGCGCTGCTGGTGACTCGGGCAGCCACTTGGCGCGACCTGACTCCGTCCCTTGGGTTCGTCGTGCTGGCAATCCTGCTTGCGCTGGACGTCAGGCGTCGCCGGCAGCCGGCGTAGCCGACGAGCGCATCGAGCGGACGCCGCGAGCCCTATCCTGATGCAAGCGCCTCAGCGCTGCTCATGCGCAACACGTTGGAACGGACCGAAAGGCCGCGACCTTGGATCTTGCGCGGGCGTTTCAGCGGGTCGGTCTGGCGCTGCTCTGCATCGGCGTTGCGTTGCGCTTCACGAATCCCGCGCGACGTGGGCCGTGGCGCACTCTCGCGTTCTTGGGGGCCACGACCGCCCTGCTCGGAGCCATCCTTTCTCCGGCTTGGCGAACCCTCTGGCTGGTTCAGAATCCCACCGCGGCCGTCGGTCTGCTCGCCGGTGTCGCCGCGCCCTTCCTGCTTGCCCTAGCGCTCACCTTAGCTTGGCGCTGGGCGCAGAGTCGCAGGCGGAGGCCATAGGCCTTCTGCGGCACCTGTGCAACCTGAGTCATCGCGGGTTAGTACTCGCCTTTGATCACGAAGAACGAGCCCCGGATCGTCCCGGCGAGCTTTGACTTCTGTCGGGCGAACTTGAACTTGCCCTCCAGCTCCTCGGGGACCTCCATCCCCTCTGAGAGCTTGAAGCCGACGGCGCGCTTCTTGGGATCATCGATCGAGTACATGACGTTGACCGCAAGCCCGTCCTCATAGAACACGTAGGCCATCCGGATGCCCTCGACCTCGAATCGTGACGTCTCTAGAGGCTTGGCCGCGAACTCGATGTCACGCTCCTCCTTGAGGATCCGATTCACGTACTCCAGCGTGTCCTGGCTCTCACCAGCCGGCACCACCGAGAAGGCGTGCTTGTACTTGTTCATGAAGTAGCGAGCCTCGTTGGCACGCAACCCGGCGAGCGCCTCGGCAACAGGTGAAGACTCCAAACCTGCTGTCGACACGTTCTCGAAATCGACCACGTTGGTCATGCCTGTCCCTCCCTTTGGTTCCAGAATCGATTCGCATTGAGGTTCTATTTGCCCAATCGAGGATGTTGGGCCGGCCCGGGCCTGCACGGCACGCGCGTTGAGCGACTTGCAGTTGCTCTCCGTTGATGCATCCCGCTCTTCTGCCGAAGGCCCCTCGCCACTCCTGCGCGTGGCACGGCCCTGAGCCAGCGCCAGGCGCATCGAGCGAGTGCCACGAGCGCTATCCTGATGAGAGCGCTGGAGCGATGCTGATGCGCAAGACGCTGAACCGGCGATGCGCCGGCAGGGGGACTCGCCTGCAAACGCGAGATTTGAGGGGATTGCGATGCCTAGCAGTGGACTGAGGGCGAGTGGTTTGACGATCGTACGGTCTTTGGTCGTGGTCCCGCTCATCGTGGCGTGTGCGCTTGCTGGAGTCGGCGTCGGGTGCACGCCCGCGCGGCCGACGCAGGGAACGGCCCCGTCGGCCGCGACACGGCCCACCTTATCTCGGGAGACGACGCAGTCCATCAAGGCCCAGATTCAGCTCAGGATCGCGCAACGCGAAGTAGTCGCGGGAGAGATCAAGGCGCTGGAAGCTCAGATCGCAGCGGGTTCTGAGAGCTCTGACACGCCGGCCGGTGGTGCCAAGATCGAGGCCATGCTGGCGCAGCGGGGGGTACTTGCAGCCCAGGTCGACACGCTGGACACAGTGATCGAGGCGGAGGTGGAGCGCTACGACGCCTTGCAGCCGTCGGCGCCGATCGCCAAGCCGTAGTCTGCGGATCACTGTCCAAGCGCGTGGAATCACTCCATGCCTATAGGGCGGCCATCCCGCACGCGCATCGCCTTAGCGCTCCTCATGCGCAACACCTTGCGCGCAACCGTTTGGGACCTCGCCGTCGCGCTTCGCGCGGACGTCATGGGCGACACTACCGTGTGAGCGTCGGAGGGCCGCTCATGCGCAAAGAGTTGGGCAGACGTAGGAGGGCGGGTAAGGCCGTGATTCTCCCCAAAGACCGTGACCCCCGCTTCATCACGATTCGCCGGGGCGGAACGCTCACTGACGCCGACCATCGACTGCTGGCTTTGTGGGCGGCCGCGTGCGCGGAGCACGTCTTGCACCTCTTCGAGTCGGCGCAGCCCTCAGACCCGCGGCCACGACGAACAATCGAGAGCGCTCGCGCGTGGGGCCGAGGCGAGGTCACGATGTCTCAGGCACGCGCGGCGGCCGGCGCTAACGCTGCGGCGCGAGAGCTGAGCGGCGCCGCTCGGCACGCCGCCTACGCGGCCGGCCAGGCAGTAGCCGTCTCCCACGTCGCGGCACATGAGCTCGGGGCCGCTGCCTACGCGATCAAGGCCGTGCGAGCCGCCGCAGCTCCCGCTGAGGAAGAGCGGGCCGGCCGGCTCGAGTGTCAGTGGCAGCGCGAGCAGCTGCCGGAGGCCATTCGCGACCTCGTACTTGACGACCAACGGTTGCGAAACGACATCTGCTGGTCGGTGTTCGACTGCTGACGAGCCATCAGCGTGTGCCGGCGACGTCCAGCGAGCGCATCGAGCGGACGCCGCGAGCGCTATCCTGATCAGAGCGCACGACCGCCGTTCGCGCGGCACATCGGGCACATCGTCGAGGGCTGTGAGCATGAGCGACCAAGATTGGATTCCGGTCACCTTCGAGCACTGCGACCACATCGGGGGGCCCTTCTACCACGGAACGAAGTCCGTGCTGAAGGTGGGCGATGAGCTTCTCCCGGGTTTCGGATCCAACTTCCAAGAGGGCAGGGTCTCCAACAACATCTACTTCACTGCCCTGGTGGACACCGCCGCCTGGGGCGCGGAGCTGGCGACGGCACTGGCGGACGGTGAGGACCGCGGACACATCTACATCGTCGAGCCGCTGGGCGCGTTCGAGGACGACCCCAACGTCACCAACAAGAGATTCCCGGGCAATCCAACCCAGTCGTATCGCACCCGGGAGCCGCTTCGAGTCGTCGGTGAGGTGGAGGACTGGGAGGGCCACAGCCCCGAGCTGCTTCGGGGAATGCTCGACCATCTAGCACAGCTCCGAGAGCAGGGGCTGGACGTTATCGAGGACTAGGAACTGCGCGCACACGACTGCAGGCCCGTTGACGTTGTCCCGGCCGCGGCACGGCGCCTGCGATACGCCGGTGTTGCGCTCAGGGTGTCTGCGCGAGTCCGATCATGCTGCCCTCGGGGTCGGACAGCATCGCGATCTGCTTGCCGCCCCCAACGCTTCGCACGTCCTCGACGAGGTCGGCACCCAGGCCTGTGAGCTCGTCGACCGCCGCACGGACGTCGTCGACCTCGAAGAACGGCGTCGCGCCCGTCATCCCGCGATCCCCGCCGGTGGGGTCGATTCCGACTTGGATGTCGCCGATCTGGAATCCCACGTAGTACGGCTCGTCCACGAAGGGCTCCATACCGAGCAGTTGGGTGAAGAGCCGTTTAGTGGCGTCGATGTCGGAGGTCGGGAACAGGATCGTCTTCATGGCAGCGCCCATGTCGGCTCCTATCGTTGGGCCCGTTGCGATGTGCAGGTGGCGAGGGCCGTCGCTACCTGGGTCAGTTCATGAGTTCCCTTCACGTCCCCGAGTGCAAACTGGCACGGGACCCGCTCTCAACGCGGGCCATGGCCGTCATCGGACAAGCACTCGAGCTGATGCGACCAGCGCTATCCTGATGAGCACGATGGGCGCCGCCGCTGCGCAACATGTTGGAGCGAACGAACCGTGATCCGGAGGGCTGATGCCGAACCCCAGCGAACTGATCGATGCCATGATTGCGAAGACGCCGGACTGGCGCGGGACGACCTTGGCAGAACTGCGTAGGATCATCCACGACGCCGACCCTGAGATCTCCGAGGAAGTGAAGTGGATACGGCCCAGCAACCCGATGGGCGCGCCGGTCTTCGAGCACAACGGGATCGTCTGTATCGCCAACATCTTGAAAGAGAGGGTCAGGCTCAGTTTCCCCGCGGGTCTGAGCCTGCCGGACCCACAAAAGGTCTTGAGTGCAGTGTCCGAGGGTAACAAGACGCGGATCCTCGACCTTTACGAACACGATTCGATCAACGAGGACGCCCTGAAAGATGTCATCCGCGCGGCGATGCGGCGCAACCTGGCCAAGCCGTCGGCCGGAAGGCGGGAGCGCTAACCTGATGACCGCGCCAGAGAGCGTCTGCGAGCAAGGCGTTCGTTGCTCGCGCGGAACCGCTTGCGGCATCGCACTAACCCAATCCTGAGGACAAGAATGCCGGGTCATGAGTCTAGGTACTTCACCCTGACCGTGGAGTCGCTCAGGGCGATCGGCGGCTGGGCGGCGGAGTGCGCCGAGCGCGCTTTGCCCGCGTTCGAGACGCGCGCCGGCTTCGATTCACGCCCTCGGGCAGCGATTGACGGAATCCGGGAGTTCGCCAGCGGCGGTAGGCGTGTGGCTCGGCTGCGCACGCTTGCTACAGAGGCGAATGCCGCGGCGCGAGAGGTCGGCGACCCAGCTGCTGCTGCCGCTGCCCGGGCCGCTGGCCTTGCTGCGGCGAGCGCGTACACGCACCCGCTCGCGGATGTTCATCAGACGAAGCACATTGTGGGGCCGGCAGCCTATGGCGCGCTGGCATTGGAGCTCGACGGCGCCGACGATTCGAGTGTGGGTGAGTCAGAGGTGCGCTGGGCGATCGACCATGCGCCCGCGCTGGCACGCGAGGTCTTGCTGCAGATGCCCGCTCGTCAGGCGGGCAAGGCCCGGCTCGAGACGCTCCTCTACGAGATCGATGCGGGAATCCGTGCTCGGCGTTCGCAGCGAGACGTCTAGTAAACGCGTCCAGCGGACCTTGCTGGCGCTATGCTGATGCGAGCGGCGGAGTGCCGCGCACGCGCAGCACGTAGGACGATCAGTCACGCTCCCCGGGGGAGGCGTCGTGGACAGTTTCGAGGTGGTCGAGGGCTACATCCCAGGGTCGCTCGGGCGGTCGGCCTCGTTGCATGGATCCTACTACCACGAGCACTGGGGTTTTGGCGTGTACTTCGAGGCGAAAGTGGCTACGGAACTGGCCTCCTTCCTCACAGCATACGTACCTGGCCGCGACGGGTTCTGGACCGCTTCGGTTGACGGCCAGGTCGAGGCCTCGATCGTCATCGACGGATCCGACGCATACGGAAAGGGCGCTCACCTGCGCTGGTTCATCGTCTCGGACCGCCTAAGGAGCAAGGGCGCGGGCCGCGAACTGCTTGGCACGGCGATGCGGTTCTGCCGAGAACGCCAGTATCCCGCCGTCTACCTCTGGACGTTTGGCGGGCTGGACGCCGCCCGTCATCTCTACGAGCGCGAGGGGTTTGCGCTGAGCGAGGAACGTCCGGGCACTACGTGGGGAGTTGAAGTGCTCGAGCAGAGATTTGAATGTCTTCTGCCTTCTTCAACCTAGCCCGGGCGTCGGACTGGACGCTTGCGAGCGCTATCCTGATGGCAGCGCCGAAGGCGCCGCCTATCCGCAATGCGCCGGCCAGATGGGGGAGCAGCGTGCGTCTCGTGACCATTACCTGTTGTGTGGCTGCACTCGGTGTGTTGCTCGTCGGGTGTACGGGGGCGTCGTCTAGCGCGTCGACCACCCACTCGGTCGTGCGTGCCGTCCTGCCTGGATCGAGCATCACACTCAACAACGGTCTGCGGCTCACGATCCCGGCGGGGTGGGCGGCCACGCTGAGGGAAGGCTCGGTTCCAAACGACCCTCTACAGGCCGATGAGTACCTCGTGCTCGACAACTGGAGGGCGCAGAGCGGTCCGAAGTCGGTGCTGATCTTCAGCACTCCGGCAAAGGCGCTTCCCATCCCAACGATGAATGCCTACGGGCGGGACACCTTCGTAGCGTTCGGTGAAGCATCGGGCACCACGCTGTTCCTCGGGAGGGCCGGAGGCGTCTACGCGCCGCAACGCCTGATGGCGGCTCAGACACGCGTCCCGGGCTCCGAGCTGGGCATAGTGTTCTTTGCTGGCGACCCGCACGACCCATGGCAGTCGCTGCGCACCGACGTGAATCTCTTCAGGATTCAAGGAATTGGCCTGCGGTGAGTCGTGGGTGAGCGTCCACTAGTCTGCGCGTCGCGGTGCTCGGCAGGTGAGAGAGTCTAGCTCACGGCCTTCTTCACGAGCGCGCTGACGGTCGCCTCTTCTGCGGCGGTCACCTCGGTCAACGCGAACGCGACTGGCCACATGTGGCCGTCGTCGAGGTTCGCCTCGTGTTGGAACCCGAACGTCGCGTACCTTGTCTTGAACTTCTGCGCGCTCTGGAAGAAGCAGAGCACCTTGCCGTCTTTGGCGTAGGCGGGCATCCCGTACCAGAGCTTCGGCGTGAGCGAGGGCGCGTTCGCCTTGATGATCGCATGGAGCCGCTCTCCGATCGCGCGGTCTGATCCCGACATCGCCGCAATCTCGGCAAGCACCTGTGCCTCGCCGTTGGCCTTCTTTGCGGCCGGTTTGGCGCCGTGCTTCGTTGGCTCTTGCCGCGCTTCGTTCTCAGCCATGCTGACTCCCACTCCTGTTCACGGCTCTTGACGGCCACACGCCTGTCGCTATGCGGTCCCGCGATAGGGTGCCACTTCGGCGCGTATTTGTGCTTGTCCCCGGCCGTTTCCGGCCCCAAACGACCCGGTCCTCGCCCTCCACGCGCCCGCGGGCATCCCGCAACCGCATCGTGGGGCACTCGCGAGCGCTATCCTGATGTTCGGCCCGGGCGCTGCCGGGCTCCCAACAACTGGAGGTCCCTCTGATGCGTGTATTCGTCACCGGCGCGTCTGGCTTCATCGGCTCCGCCGTCGTTGCCGAGCTAGTTGCCGCGGGCCACGAGGTGCTCGGTCTGGCTCGCTCCGATGACTCGGCCGACGCGATCGAGGCAGCCGGCGCACGCGCGCGTCGAGGAAGCATCCAAGATCTCGACGGGCTGCGGGCAGCCGCGACCGAGTCGGATGGCGTCATCCACCTCGCGTTCAATCACGACTTCGCGCAGTTCGAGGAGTCGGCCCGAGCGGAGCTACGCGCTGTGCTGACGTTCGGCGATGCGCTTGAGGGCTCCGGTCGGCCCCTCGTCATCGCCTCGGGCGTGCTCGGGCTCGCGCCGGGCCGGGTCGCAACGGAGCGGGACCCGTTCCCGCCCGAGGAGATCGGTTCGCCACGGGCTCCGGCGGCGCATGCGACGCTCGCTCTAGCCGAGCGCGGCGTGCGGGCGGCCGTTGTGCGACTGGCTCCGTCGGTCCACGACTTGACCAAGCGTGGCTTCGTCGGCCGGCTCGTCGACATCGCACGCGACAAGGGCATCTCCGGCTATCTCGGCAACGGGTCCAACCGTTGGCCGGCGGTGCACCGACTCGATGCAGCGCGCCTCTTCCGCCTGGCGCTGGAGGACGCCCCCGCCGGCTCGATTCTGCACGGGGTCGCCGACGAGGGCGTGCCGATTCGCGAGATCGCCGAGGTGATCGGCCGCCATCTGGGCGTGCCTGTGGCTTCCATCTCCCCCCAGGAAGCAGGCGCACACTTCGGGTTTCTTGCTGGACCACTGGCCATTGACTCCAGGGCTTCGAGCTCGCTGACTCGCGAACTGCTGGGCTGGCAGCCGACCCATCCCGGGCTCATCGATGATCTCGACAACGGGCACTGGTTCGACAGCCCGTTGGCCTGAGCGTCGGCTTCGGACGTCGTCCGGCCCCTTGGGTAGGAAGCATAGGAGCATTAGGCGGCCGAGCGTGGTGGAAAACGACGAACGTGACCGCTGCGATGGGCGCCCATTCGTCGACGCGCGGACCAACGAAGAGGAGCGGACATGGAGAAGAGCGGGTCGCAGGAGAGCAAGTCGCCTTCCGAGCTGATAGACCAGAGGATCGAAGAACTCGGCGACTGGCGAGGCGAGATGCTCAGCCGGTGCCGTGACATCGTCAAGGATGCCGAGCCGGAAGTCGTCGAGGAGTGGAAGTGGCGAGGGGTTCCGGTGTGGTACCACAACGGGATGGTCTGCACGGGCGAGACCTACAAGGACTACGTGAAGATGACGTTCGCCAAGGGGGCTGCTCTGGAGGATCCCTCGGGCCTCTTCAACTCATCGCTCGAGGGGAATGCACGCCGAGCGATCGACATCCACGAAGGCGAAGAGATTGACGAAGAGGCGCTGAGGGCTCTCGTTCGCAGCGCTGTGACTCTGAACAAGCCGAAGGCCAAAGGCTGACTCACTGACTTGGGGATGGGTTTGCTGAGCTGTCGGCCAACGGAACAGCCCAAGAGATCGAGTTCATGGTGGTGCTTCCGGTGAACCTGGTGCTCGCCTTCATGGTCTACAAAGAGAGTTTTGCCTCTCCTGGCTGATGGATTCTCGGCAGGCGCCACTCTGGGTGTGGCGGGCTGCTATGTGGCGAAGCCCCCAACGGCGCATCATTCGGATGTCGTCAGCGGTATTCTGATGCAGGTGCCGGGGCGGCGCGTACGCGCGATGCCTTCAGCAGGCACTAGACAGCGCGCTCGCTAGGTTCACCTCGATTCTCTCGACCGTCCATGGAGGTTCCTTGCACTGGCTGCAGCTCTTTGCCACCGTTCTCTACGTCGCAGGCTTGATCGGCTGTGGTGTGCTGGTCTGGCGGCTGCTCGAGGGTGGCTACCCGAAGCCACGGGCCATCCAGGCGGGTTTTGCGCTTGCGCCGGCCGCGCTGCTCGTCGGATTGCTACTGGCCGCCCAAGTCGTGCCGAGCTCCAACTTGTGGATGCTCACGGCGGTCTACGCTCCCTACTTTGCGTTCTCGGCATGGGCTCTGTACTTCTCGTTGTTCCTCCAACGTGGCGCAGAGCCGAGTCGGGCCGCCCTACGCGCCGTTCTCTGGACTGTCCCGAGCCTTCTCCTCACGCCGCTTGCCATCGGGATCTTGGAGTTCTTGCTCCCGCCACGCTGAGCCGCGAGAGGTCTGACCCCACGAGATGCGCGCCGAGCCGACACTGCAAGCGCTAACCTGAGAGCCGAAGCCGTGAGGCACACGCTGGTCGCAGGTCGCGAAAGAAGCGGGGAGGCTGCATGAATCGGGTGGCGCGGGTCTTCTTGATCGTGGTGAGTATCTTCAACAGCTTCGCCGGTCTGTTGTGTGGCCTTTTGCTTATCGCCGAGCCGGACGGCCGCCTCCTACAGATGGGTGCGCTCCTGCCGGTCGTGCAGACGTTCCCGCTTGCCGGCATCTTCTTTCGGGACTTCTTCTGGCTCGGGGTGGCGATGTTGCTTGCGCTTGGCCTTCCGAACCTCGTAGCGGCTGTGATGCTCTTCAGGAACAGCAACAAGCAGTACGTTGTGACGCTCTTCGCGGGGGTCGTTCTCGTGCTGTGGTGCAGTTTCGAGTTCATCTACATGTTCAACATCGCCGCAGTCGGGTATTTCGTGGTCGGAGTGCTGTCGATCCTCTCCTCCGCGTTGCTCGCCAGGCCGCAAGCGCAGGCGAGAGCCGAGCAGGCGTACTAAACGATGCCCCGCGGCGCTGTCGCCACGTCAGCGCTGGATTGCCGCCGATGCGCACCAGGTTGGGAGACCGCCGTGACCTTCGAGGGGACCGTACGGCCCGAGCGTGCCGGTGATGCCGCCGCGATTCGCCGAGTGCATGCGGCAAGCTTCCCGTCGGTGGGAGAAGCGTCCCTCGTGGGTTCGCTGCGCGACGCCGGCGACCTTACGGTCTCGCTCGTTGCGGTCGTTGACGATGAGGTAGTGGGACACATCGCGTTTAGCCCCGTTCGCACGGGCGGCGGTGACGTTGGGCTCGGCTTGGCGCCCATCGCCGTGCTGCCGGAGAATCGTCGTCAGGGTGTCGCCTCGGCACTCATTGTGGCGGGATTGGCCGCGTGCGTGACAGCCGGGTACGGTTGGGTCGTTGTGCTTGGCGATCCGAAGTTCTACGCGAGGTTCGGCTTTTCGGCAGCCGCTGAGTTCGGTCTCGAAGACGAGTACGGCGGTGGATCGGCGTTTCAGGCGATCGAGCTCATTTCAGGCGCTCTGCCGCGTCGCGCAGGACGTGTGGGATACGGACCCCAGTTCGCCGCACTCTAGCGGGTAGCGTCTAGCGAGACAGCGCACGCCCGGCCGCCCACAAGGTCGTCGCGGCCGGGGTGCAAGGATTCCTGGAGGATTCGGTGGCTTGGCTCCCACTGCCGCAGTTGATCGTCTACGTGGTCGGGCTTCTCGGCTGCTCGATGGTCGCGTGGCGCTTGATGACCGGATGGTTTGATGCCGATTCGACGCGGCAAGTGGGATGGGCTTTATGTCCGGGGGCTCTGATCGGTGGACTGCTGATCACGTCGCTAGCGATTCCCGATTGGAATCCCATTGCGATCCTGTGGCTGTTTCTGCCCTACTACGCGTTTGCCGCCTGGGCACTCTTCTTTTCGCTACTGGTGCGTCGTGGACGCGAGCCATGGATCGCCGGTCGGCGCGCGCTCGTGTGGACCGTTCCGAGCCTGCTGCTCGTGCCGTTCGTCGTCGCGGCGTTGGTGCTGCTGCTGGTGGTGCGCTGAGCCACTGACGCATGCGGCCCGCGCCACCCGTCGAACGGACCCCTGGCGGCTCTGTCAGGCGCCGACGTGCTTGGCGAGCTGGCCGTCGAGATCGCGAAAGGTGACCCGGCCGTCTTTGACGTTGTAGAGCAGCGGGATCGCTCGCATCTGCTCGAGCATCTCAAACGACGGATTGCCCGCCTCGGCCGACGGTAGTACCGCGAATCGGGGAGGCATTCCTTCGACCCACGAGCCGGAGCCGCGGTACATCGACCGCGCCAGCTCCCCGGCGTCGTCGTCGAAGTGGAAGAGTGCCCGGGCGAGATCGTTTGCCCCGATGATGTAGAGATCTTGGGCGAGCCCCAGGGTGTCGCTTGCCACGCGGTGCCCCCGGGCGGTCAGCTCCGCACGCAGCGCATCACGCACTGCCGTCAGACCGGCCGAGCTACCTGCGTTGCTGCTCATGCGCACTACCCGCTTCCGTGTTGCCGGAGCACGTCATCTGCTTCGGCAAACGACCGTAGCACACTCGGGGCAACCGCCGAGGAAGCCAGACGGTGTCGAGTGGACGGTGCGGCGGCCCCCCGCATGGCTCGGCCTCTGGGCCGAGGCGTGGCATCTGACGTGCTACGCTCATTCGCCACAACACCTTGCAACCGGGATCCGACCACGTTGGCGGGTACTCGGAGGGGAGCTTCGATGCGACGCAGAATGCTCGGCGGGAAGATCCATCGCGCTACCGTCACCGATGCGTGTCTGGAGTACGAGGGAAGTGTCACCATCGACCTCGACCTGCTTGATGCTGCCGGCATCCTGGCCCACGAGGCCGTCGAGGTCTGGAACGTCACGAACGGCGCTCGCCTGACCACCTACGCGCTTGAGGGCCCGCGCGGGTCCGGAATCGTGTGTGTCAACGGCGCAGCGGCGCACCATGTGAGTCTTGGCGACATCGTGATCCTCGCATCTTTCGTCGACGTCGATGACACCGAGGCACGCGGTTGGCAGCCGAACGTCGCGTTCGTCGACTCGGCGAATCACCTCGTGCAGGTGCGCCCAGAGCGCCTTCCCTGTGGGAGTTCGACCTCGCGCTCGTCGACGTGAGATGAGAGCAGCAGGCGGCGCCCCGAGCTAGAATCGGCCTAGTAAGCTTGGGTGCAGCTTCGCAGTTGGATCGGCGGATCGGGGGGCGCGGCGGTGGGTATTGCAGGTCGCATGAGCGTTACCCGCGGCGACATCACGCAACTGCCGGTCGACGCCATCGTGAATGCGGCGAACGGCTCGCTGCTGGGCGGCGGCGGTGTGGATGGCGCGATTCATCGAGCCGCCGGTCCGGGGCTGCTCGAGGAGTGCCGCTGCCTGGGCGGATGTGCGACGGGCGAAGCACGCATCACTGGGGGCCACAACCTTGCGGCTCGGTACGTCATTCATGTCGTCGGTCCCGTGTATCGCGACGGGCACGCAGGCGAAGCGGCGCTACTGCGATCGGCCTACACCTCCGCGCTGCGACTTGCCGAGAAGGCAGAGGTCGGCTCGATCGCCTTTCCGTGCGTCTCCACCGGCGTCTACGGCTACCCCAAGGCCGACGCCTGCGCAATCGCAGTTCAGGCCGTCTCGGACTGGATCGCCGATCACGAACTGCCGTGTGAGGTGGTCTTCTGCTGCTACGGCGCCGAGGACGAGGCGCTCTATCGCCAGCGGCTCGCGCAGATCGGCTAGCAAGAGCCGACGTGGTTCGGGAGCCGGGACGGGGAGTGCAAGCTACAATCGTGGGGACATGGCTGCACGCCCAATGGGACACGTGGCGAGCTCCCAACGCGGATCGACCCGTGGAGGCACCTTGCATTCCAGCTTGACGCTCCGGTTCAACCTGATAACGATCGGCGCATGCGTTCTGGTGGCAGCGGGGACAACGACGCTCCCCGGTGCTTTCCCGATGCTCGCTTGGGCCGTTGCTGCGGTGTTCGGCGTGGTTGCGGGCGACCTCCAAAGCAGGAGCATTCGCGCGTCGAGTCAGAGCTTCAAGAGCGCGCGCACTGCGCTTGAGGTCCGCGAGGCACTCATGTCAAACGGGCCGGGCCGTCTCACCGTGGCAATCCAGTGGGTCTTGCTACCCGTCCTTCTCGGCATGGCCTGGTGGAGCGGCAACATCGTCGCCGGAGCCCTCGGCGGGTACGCGCTGTTCATGGCCGTTCGCGATCTCGTGGCGCTGAGAGCAGTCGTGGGGCTGACACCGGCGGAGTCGCGCGGCTAGAGCTCGGCATGCGAACGACCGGGTTTGGCGACGGCGAAGCTTAGGCTCGGGCTCCAAACCAACATCGCTCGGGGCGTCCAGCGCTACACTCGTTCAATCGCGCAACGGCACGTCAGCAGACAACCTGCGGCCGTATATTGAGAGTGGCCGGGCTGACGCAGCCTCGGCCAACCGGAGGACACATGGGTTTCCTTTCGACCGGGCACAACCTGGTGAACACGCTTGCCGTTCTGATCTTCATTGCGCGTCTCGGCGACATCGGAAGCACGTACCTCGCGACACCGACGCTCAAGATGGAGTCCAATCCGCTTATGCGCTTCGGCGGCTGGAAGCTGGCGGGCCTCACCGTGCTCGCGTGCCTCATCCCGTACTACGACGCCCAGCTCGGGCTCACGATGCTCGTGCTGTCGCTGCTCGTTACCGGCTCCAACCTCTCCAAGGGCTGGCTGATGCGAGCGTTGGGCGAGACGGACTACCAGGCCATGATCCGATCGGCGGCGCTTCGCAGCTCCTTGCCGGCAGCGCTTGGCTTTACGCTCGGTGGAGCTGCGAGCGTGTGGTTCGCCGGTGCGGTGATGATGTTCGCCTCGGGCGGTTCGGATACGTGGGCCTACTGGGCGGCATCGGGGGTCGCGCTTTACGGGTTGGCGATCGGGATCTACGGGGCGATCTCAACGGTCAAGCTGTTCCGAGGCCTTGCGGCATCGACGCCCCTGACCTAGAAGCCACACGGCGCTGCCCGGAGGCTACAATCGCTGAAGCGCCGGGCGCGTTGATGCACGGCACGGGGCAGACGGTAGGAGGAACCGTGTTCGAGGTTGAGCCGATCGGTTACGTCAGAGGCAGTCGAACGACGCCCGTCGACGACTTCTGGGGCGGGACTCGCTGCACCGTCGAACTCGCCGAGGGAGTCCCATCGGACTCGCTGGACGGCATCGAGGAGTTCTCCCACCTCGAGATCGTATTTCTCTTCGACCGAGTCGAACCGGGGAAGATCGTCAGCGGTGCGCGACACCCGCGCAACAACCCCGAGTGGCCGCTTGTGGGCATCTTCGCGCAGCGCGGAAAGAATCGCCCCAACCGGCTCGGCTGCACTATCGTGCCCCTGATCGCGCGCGAGGGCCGCTCAATCGTCGTGGGCGAGCTCGATGCGATTGACGGCACTCCCGTGCTCGACATCAAGCCGGTGTTTGCCGACTACCTGCCCAAGACGCCCGTCGTGCAGCCGGAATGGTCGCTCGAAATCATGAGGGCGTACTGGTCGACGCCGGATTAGCGCAGTCAAGACACGGCCGTACCGGGGCTACAATCTTGGTAACAGCGCGCCACGCCTGCGGCGAGCGAAGGGGAGGTCTCCGATGCTGAGATGGAAGAAGACCGGTGCGTTCATGGTCGCCTGCTTGGCTCTGGGCTCGGTTCTCTCGGCGTGCGCCCCAGGGTCTAACTCCCCGGTCGATCTGACGGCCAAGGACAGCGGCTCGAGGCAGACACTGGCCGTGGGCCAGCAGCTGCGCGTCACGCTCGACGCCAACCCGACGACGGGCTACCAGTGGTCGGTCGATGGCTCGCTTCCCGCGCAGCTCAAGCAGGTGGGCGACGCCGTGTACTCGACGCAGTCGACCGCCATCGGCGCGGGTGGCAGCGAGGTGTGGACGTTTGTTGGGGCTGCCTCTGGGACGGGGACCATGAAGCTCAAGTACTGGCGGTCCTTCGAGCCCACCGCAACGCCGGTCAAGGTGTTCGAGGTGCAAGCCGACGTCCACTAGTCCGGCCGATGCCCCATCCGAGCAGACTATCGTGGAGGCGCACATGGGCGACTGGCCCGTACTTCGGACCGAGCGGCTCCTCCTGCGAGGCTGGTCCGACGAGGACAGGGCGGCGTTCGCCGCCATCAACGCGGACCCGCGCGTCATGGCGTTCCTCGGTGCGCCGCTGACTCGCCAGCAGAGCGACGCGTTTGCCGACCGTATCGGCGACAAGTTCGAGCAGCAGGGTTTCGGGCTTTGGGCGGTCGAGGTTCTGGGCGGGGCGCCGTTCATTGGATTCGTGGGGCTCAACATCCCTGTGTTCGATGCGCCATTCATGCCGGCGGTAGAGATCGGCTGGCGCCTCGACCCTGCCTTCTGGGGCCGCGGCTATGCGACACAAGCCGCGCGGGCGGTGCTGGATTTCGGCTTTCGCGCGGCGGGCCTCGAGGAGATCGTCGCCTTCACGGCCACATGCAACCTGCGGTCGAGAGCCGTGATGGAACGGCTCGGCATGACGATCGATCCGCGCGACGACTTCGAGCACCCGCTCGTTGAGGATGGGAGTCCGCTTCGGGCGCACGTACTCTACCGCATTCAGGCGCCAGAGGGTGGCGATGCTCGCTAGCGTTCGTCGGGTAGGCGGACGTGGCGATAGGTGAGCACATCGCCCGCGCGACGCAGGTCTGCAGCGAGCGGGTATAGCGTGACCTTGGGTGGCTGGCCGGGAGTACCGGTGCCGATGACCCAGCCATCGCCGGCGTACATCGTCACGTGCGAGACGCTGGACTTGCCTGCCCATCGGTAGAAGATGAGGTCGCCCGGCGCCAGGAGCCGCGTATCGGCAAGCGGCCTCTCGTGCGCGGCCTGGTTGAACGACCCGTCAGGCAGTTTCACGCCGCCCGCCAAGTAGGCCGCCTTGGTAAACCCGCTGCAGTCGTAGGCGCCGGGCCCTTTGGCGCCGTAGGTGTACGGCACGCCCAACAGCGAGTAGGCCTTGGCAAGGATGCGCTGGCGGTCGGTCGTCGGGCGGCTCGGCGCGCGGGGCGACGTAGCGGCCGCCACAGTCGGGGCAGCGACGCCTCGCCCGACCTGCGCGAGTGGCTCACACGCGTGGGGAGACGCGGCAAGCCACCATATGGCCGCGCCGCTCGATACCAGCGCGGCCGCCACCACCCACGCGAACCACGTTCGAGCTCTATGTCGATTGCGCTTGGCCATGGCTCGAGTCTGGCAGGGCGTCGCGATCGCGACTCGCGATGGCGACAACCTGTTGACGCTTTGCGACCGTCAGTCGGTAGACTGATTCGGATGCAGCCTCAACAACGGCCTGGCGCCCTGCACCGCATCGCCAGACCACAGCCCAGGGAGGGCAGCCAAGCGTGACGATGCTAGCCTCCGTAGGACCCGCTCTGCTGGCGGTGCTGCTTGTCTACGTTGCTATGAGCGCGGCGCTCTTCGCGATCTACGGCATGGACAAGTCCGCTGCCAGGAAGGGCCTGCGCCGTGTTCCCGAGGCGAGCCTGCACCTCATGGCCTTGTTGGGCGGTTGGCCCGGCGCGCTGCTCGGGCAAGGCGTGTTTCATCACAAGACGAGGAAGCAGTCGTTTCAGACGATATTCTGGTGCACCGTCGTGGCGAACTGCGCTGGGTTGTCTTGGCTGCTCTGGCAGCTATCCGGCTCGGCGCGCTGAAGAAGAGGGGCGACACGGCCGACGATGGGTTCCGTCGGCTCAAGCAGATCCTGCTGACGGATTTGGCCGCGCTGGCCGCGCATGACTCGACGCGCGAGCGCCCGGCCGCGCGCTCGTCAGGCCGGGCATCTACGAATGAGCGACACGCACACCGAGACCGGGGGAGTTCATGGCAGGCAAGTCGAGCGTTGAGCAGATCCGCGCCCGGTTCGATGGCGACGTCGAAAGGTTCTCGAATTTGGAGACCGGCCAGTCCGCGACGATGGACGCGCCACTCTCCCTCGAGTTGATCGCGGCAGCGGCCGCTGCTGCGACGCCCGGCGCCGCACGCGTGCTCGACATCGGCTGTGGCGCTGGCAACTACACGCTCAAGCTGCTCGAGCACGTCGGTGGACTCGACGCTATGCTCGTGGACCTCAGTCGGCCGATGCTGGACCGAGCCCTGGAGCGCGTAGGAGCGGCGACCACGGGCGAGGTCCTCGCGGTCCAAGGCGACGTCCGCGAACTCGAGCTTGGCCAGGGCGAGTTCGACGTCATCCTAGCGGCAGCGATCTTTCATCACCTGCGTACCGACGAGGAGTGGCTCGACGTCTTCGCTCGTTGCCGCCGCGCGCTGAGGCCGGGCGGCGGCCTGTGGATCTCGGACCTGATCTCGCATGACGAATCGTCGGTGCAAGCGCTGATGTGGGAGCGGTACGGCCGCTACCTCGAAGAGCTGCGTGGGCGTGAGTACCGCGACGAAGTTTTTGCCTATATCGAGCAGGAAGACACGCCGCGTTCGCTTACGTTCCAGATCGAGCTCCTACGGAAGGTCGGCTTCTCGAAGGTCGACGTGTTGCACAAGAACGGCTGCTTCGCGGCGTTCGGCGCGCTGGTCTAGCGGCCTGGTCCGACACCCTAGAGTGCGGCCGCGACTCGCGACACGGGACGCATCGCACGGGCGCCGTCGGCTACACTCGACTCATCGCACGCAAGATTGCTCCGCACGGGCACGGATTCGCCATCGAGGCGACGAGGGTGATGCGAGTGGCCGGGTACTCAAGAGACGAGGCGCTGGCGTTCGTCGACGCGATCCGCAGCATGCTGGCGGGCAAACCCGGGTTCAAGTGGCTCGTCGAGCGGCTCTCCGATCTCACCGACTACATCGAGACGACTGCTGCCGAGAACGAGCGGCTCAACGCATACGTGGACTCGATAGGTGCACGGGACGACTTCGAGCGCTCCCGCGGGGTGCCGGCTGAAGCCCAGCGCGCGGTGCTCGGCGAGCAACCGAAGAAGTGACGGGCTGCTGGGAGCGGGCTTGGTGGGGAAGTGCGACGTGGAGTTTGAACAGTATCGACAGAGCATCATCGACGAGGAGCGGCTGCACTTGCTGCCGGTCTTCTACTGGGTCTCAGGTGGAGTGACGGTGCTCGTGTCGCTGTACTTCCTCATCTATATGGCGTTGGGTGTGGCCTTCGTGGCGCTCCCAACCTTCGGCGGCGATTCGTCTTCCTCGGCGGTGGGCTGGATCTTCTTTGCTGTTGGAACGTGTGGCTTTCTGCTCATCGCCGCCTTCGCGACGCTGAAGATCCTCGTCGGGTTCTGGATTCGAAAGAGGAAGCACCGCATCGCATGTTTGGTCGTGGCCGGCATCTCATGCATCGAGATTCCGTGGGGGACGTTCTTGGGCGTCTACTCGTTTTCGACTCTGCAACGGCCTGCAGTGATGGCGCTCTTCGATGCGGCGGCATCCACAAGAGCAGGCTATCCGCCGCTGCCGCCGGGCGCCTACGCGCAGCAGGCGCCTGCGACTGCCGCCGAAGACGAGGCGTAGCATTGCGGTCACACGACGGACGGTTTGCCGCGTGACCCGAGGACAACGGTACGACAGAGTGGGTGCGAAATGGCGAGAACTCGTTCGTGGCTTCGATACGCAGCGATAGCCGGCAACGTGCTCTACGTGTTGTGGATGCTTCGCAATGGGCTGGAGGCGGGCTTCCGTGGTCGACCGGTCGAGGTCGCCTCGGTTGCGGGCCTGATCGTGCTGCTGGCTCTCAACACCGTGTTGCTTTCGGGCCGAGCGGACCCACCACACGAGTCGCCATGACGCGGCAGCCCGACGGGTTCCCGCCGCCAGCGGCCGACAGCTCGCGCGCCGACGCCGAGGGAGTGGCACGCGCGCTGGTGGCCGAGCTCGAGCGCGACCTTTCGCTCGACCAGCCGGCACAAATCAGCCGGCGCGTTGACGCGGCCGAACGCCTCGAAGCCTACCTGCTGGACGCGCAGCGATGCACCGATGGCGCGAACGACCAGAAAGCCGAGGCCTTGCGTCAGCGCGCACGCGCAATCCAATCGAGACTGCAGGCCGCAGACAGCCGACTCTTCGACTCGATCAGAAGCGAGGTTCGGCAAGGTCCGGGAGGCGTGCGTCTGGCCGAGTGGTGCGCCACCGACAGCGACTCCGCGACGACCCCAGTGCCGCCGCGAGGCCACGCCTACGACCACCTCGACGTGCTGGTGGCAGGAGTGTTGCGGTTCGACACTCCCGCCGAGGCACCCGGCCTGCCGCCTGAGATGGTGAGGTATCAACCCACGCCCGCACGCCACATCTTCGACCTGCTGTCGCGCGTGTCCCTGACCCGACACGACGTCCTCGTCGACCTCGGCTCGGGCCTAGGCCACGTGCCGCTACTCGCAGCAATCTGCACGAGCGCCCGCAGTGTGGGAGTCGAGCTGCAAAAGGCCTACGTCGATGTCGCGCGCCGGAGCGCCTCGGCACTCGGTCTGGTCGCCGTGACGTTCGAGCAGCAGGACGCCCGGCTGGCGGATCTGTCCGCCGGGACCGTGTTCTACCTGTACACACCCTTCACGGGGGCTATCCTTCGCTCAGTA